>CAMDRK010000004.1 GCA_945906715.1 Nitrospira lenta | reverse complement strand
GCCAATTCTTTGGCTAGATGTCCCAATCCAAATCCAAGCATCACTGACCCGTTCTCAGCTTTCATGTCATGCTTTTCGGCCGAGCGGACTGCGCTGCCGATTGGGTCTTCGATATTGTGAATCAGAACTTTTTCTCCGGATGGCAGCGTGACCCGCGCCGTCGGCACGTCCGGCTGCTGCGACGGGAGCACCTCGATATGGCTGCAATCGATGTTGGTTCGCATGAGCGCAGCCAACTCCGGATCGCGCGTTTCCATGATGGCGAGATTCTGTTCGAGGAAGTTCATGGGTGTCCTTTCGGTAAAGCTAGGGTAGCTGCTCAGGTGTTCAGGCTGAAGGCTACGGGCACAGGCTGAAGGATTTTAGGCTAAAGGCCGAAGGTCGGAGTTCCGAACACTTCAGCCTGAACACCTTCAGCCTATCTACCTGCCTAATGACTGGCTATGCCGTGAGGGCCGCACGATGGGGCGTCTGACGCCGATCGCGTTCCGGAAACACCTCTTGCAACATGTGCTGAATCGACCGGCGTCCCAGCGGCAGATCGCGCCGGGAGTCGTACCCCGCTGCCGGCGCTGGTTGGGCCCCTTCGTAGGTGCGCCGCCTTAAGCCACGATGCGGGATCTCAATATGCGGGGGAATGATGAACATCTCGTCGACCTCCAGTGCGATGGAGGCTTCATCCTCCGACATGAGCAGTTCGTACATCTTCTCACCTGGCCTGATGCCGACGACCTTCCGTTCGACTGTCGCAGCATCGAGTCCCTGCTCCGGCGAAAAGTGCTGGATGACGGCATCCGCCAGATCCCCCATGCGCAACACCGGCATCTTCAGGATGAAGATTTCCCCTCCGACCATGCGGTTCATCGCCTTGAAGACCAGGCTCACGGCTTGCGGGATCGACAAAAAGAAACGGGTCATCTCCGGGTCGGTAATCGTGACCGGCTGGCCCTTGACGATCTGATCGATCCAGGCCGGCACGACCGACCCTCGAGACCCCAGCACGTTGCCGAAACGGACGCAGGCGAATTTGGTCCCACTGACACCAGCATAATGATGCGCGCTCGTAAACAGTTTTTCCGCCAGCAGTTTGGTGGCGCCCATGACGTTCATCGGATTGACCGCCTTGTCCGTGCTGATCGCGACGACTTGTTTGACTTTATTCGTGATGGCTGCGTTGATGACGTTCTGCGCTCCAAGAACGTTGCTCTCGATCGCCTCGAACGCGTTGAACTCGCACAGGGGCACATGTTTCATCGCAGCGACGTGAAAGATGACGTCGGCTTCGACCGAGGCCCGGTTCAGCCGTTCGGCGTTCCGCACGTCTCCGATGAAACAGACGAGATTCGGCAACCGCCCCAGTTCCTGAACCAACTGATATTGCATGTGCTCGCTACGGGACAACACACGCACCATCTTGGGGTCGTAGGACAAGAGCTGCCGAACGATCTCCGATCCGATGGAGCCGGTGCCGCCCGTCACAAGAATGGTCTTGCCTTCGATAAACTGCCTCATGCCGCCACCTCATGATGAAGGGTGAGAGTCTGGGAGCGCAGGAGCGCGCGTAATCCCTCTTCCAAGGTGGTCGTGGCTCGCCATGACAAGACGCCCGACGCCCGTTCAATCGATACGGTATTCCGCCGCTCCCCGCCTGTATGTTCCGGGCAATACTGCCCGGTCGCGGGGATGTCCATCACGTCCTCAAGTTGGCGCAGGAGCGTGATGACGCTGGTGGGAACGCCGGACCCGATGTTCACCGGGCCGGCCCAGTCCGGCGTCGTCAGGGCCTTCACGAACGCAGCCACAACATCCTTCACGTACACAAAATCTCTGGTTTGCGCCCCATCGGCATCGATAGAGATGCGCTGCCGGCTGCGGATACAGTTCACCAGGTAGGGAATCAGTCCTTTCGTCTGAGCCGGACCGTAGACGTTGGACAGCCTGAGACACTTCACCTGCGCCGTCCGGCCAAGCAACGAACACATGATCTCTTCTGCCGCACATTTCATGGCAGCATACGGCGAGAGCGGGTGGCAGGGACTCTCCTCCGTCGCATCGAGGACATCGCCATAGACGAGGGCGGAAGAGGCATGGATCACGTGCCGCACGTCCTGTCGCTCACAGGCCTGCGCCAAATTCAGGGTGCCCCGTATATTGACGTCCATATACCGATCCACCGGTCCCTCGACCTGCCCGGTCAAATTGATCAACACGTCACAGCCGCACAGGAGCCGATCGAGTGAAGCGGGATCGAAGATGTCGCCCGGCACCGGCTCGACACACGGCAGCGCGCTCAGCCAGGAGTGCTGGTTCCCATACACCAGCACTCTGGTCGGCCGTGCGGTCAGCGCCTCAAGCACATGCCGTCCGATAAACCCGGTCCCGCCGATCACCGCGATAGTCTGGTTCGCCATCGTAAAACCTTTTTTGAATGAGGTGGTCCAGGGATACGGTCTTCAGAATCCTGACGATCCGTTCCGCGGAATGTCCATCGCCGTAGGGATTCACACGTTCAGCCACTTTCGACTTGAAGGCGTCATCGTAGAGGGCGACGGCTAACGCCTGTTTGATCGCTGTGCGATCATTGCCCGCATCCAGGACGTTCATGGGCCGTTCCCTTCCTTGTTGTCTCGTTCCTATGTTCACGGTCGGCACACCCAGACTGGCGGTTTCGTGGATCCCGCTGCTGGAGTTCCCGACAAGCGCTGCCGCATGCCGCACCAAATTGACGAACCCCTCAGGAGGCAGGCTGCGCACGACGGCAATACGGCTCTGCTCGATGTGCTGAATGATTTGTTGCGCGCCGGCATCGTTGTTCGGATAAATGAGCACGCCCTGGAGCTGCATCTCTTGAACGGCAGCTAAGGTTTCTTGGATTTGTTGTCCTGCCTTCATAACTTCAGTCGTCACCGGATGCTGCAGGATGACGACATAGGGCTGCGCGGGATCGAGGCCGTGCGCCGCCAGCACCTCGGCCTTGGACACGACGGGCGTGTGCAGCACCACATCCAGCGAAGGGCAGCCGACAACGAACACGGACTTCGGATGTTCCCCCATGCGGATCAGCCGCTGCGCCGCATCTTCCGTGGCAGGAAAATGCAGGTGGGCGAATTTCGACATCGCGTGCCTGAGCGACTCATCGATGCTGCCCGTCACCTCCCCCCCCTGAATGTGGGCCACCGGGATATTCATATGGGCGCCGGCCACGGTCGCGGCAAAATTAGCCCCGATGTCGAATCCAGACAGAATGAGGTCGGGACGAAGACGCTCGAACAAATCGACCAGCCCTGGCAGCACCCGGCCGATGGCCCTGGTCATCTCGGCGCCGGTATCCGGCGCCTGGTCCAGAAACATCGGGAGCGTCGCTTCAATGGCAAATCCGTCCCGCTTGATCACGTCGATATCGCGTCCATGCTCCGCCATCAGGGAGATGCCGGTCACGATCAGTTTGTAGTCGAGGTCCGGGTCCTCCCGGATCAACTCAAGAATCGGCTTGAACCGGCTATAGTCCGCACGCCGTTCGGTAACAATGGCAATCGTCCGCATATTTACATCTTCTCCCTTCAGCGTTCCGCGCTCCAACTCGCACATCTAACGGCTGCTGAAAAATTCCGCCAGCTTCGTTCTCGGCTCATCGAAATCCTCAACGTACCCCAGAGGGTACGCCTCCGGTTTCGACTCGCCTGCGGCCTTGCTGGACGGCCTTTTTGAGCAGCCTCAGATTGTTCTGTTCTCAACTCCCTTCAGCATGCTTTCCGTATCAACCGAGTGTCCCCGCAGCCCGCTTGGAGCAAGGTCTTTCAATCCTCACAACCTCTCGTTAAGGGAGTGGCCAAGGCTGCCCTTTACTGCGCGCGTCGAGCGAGGGCTGGTCCATCTGGTCTTTCTCGTCTATCAGGTTGGTCTGGTTGATCGGACCGGAAATTCATCCGAAAGAACCAAACAGACCAGATAGACCAGCTAACCAGACAGACCTCCTCCGCGCGTTGCGCGAGCACAGAAAATCATCAGCCCCATCACGCTACTTCGCTCCACTTGATTTGATGATCCGGCTGCATGGGAACCTTGGCGACCCGTCCGAGCAGTTTCTTGTACTCGCGCGCGGGAATTTCGCCGTCGGCCGGTCGTTTGACCCAGAGGTTGTCATCCGTCAATCGGTCGCCGGCTGCCACCGGTTTAATCACGACGACGGACGCGCGGGCGAATCCCAATACCGGACGCTCTTTGCCCAAAATAGTTTTCTCTGAGCCGAGAGCCAGATAGATCGCGTCAGCCCCCTTCACCAGTTCCCGGAGTTCATGCGGTTCGAGAGAGAGGCTCTGATCCGGCCCAGGCAACTTCCGGCTGATCGTGAAGTGCTTTTCCAGCACACAGGCGCCCTTGGCCACCGCGCCGAGCGCGGTATAGATGCCGACCGAATGATCGGACAAACCGACCGGCACACCGAATCGCTCTCGCAAGACCTGTATCGCGCCCAACTTCACATCCGCGTAGGCCGTCGGATAGGTCGAGGTACATTGCAAAAGAATCAACGGCACATCGTAGCGCTCGATAAGATTGATCGTCTCCGCAATTTCCTCCAGCTCGGTCATGCCGGTCGAGACGATCATCGGCAGGCCCTTCTTGGCCACATGTTCGATGAGCGGAAGATTGGTAATCTCTCCGGACCCGATCTTATAGGCCGGGATGCCCAACGCCTCAAGTTGATCGGCGGCTTCCCGTGAAAAGGGGGTCGAGAGAAAGAGGATGCCCACTTCGTCGCAGAGCTGCTTCACCGCCTGTTCTTCCGTGGCCGTCAATTCACACCGCTGGATGATGTCCCAGAGCGGTTCCTTGCTGATGGCGCCCGGCGTCATCAGCGTGTGAATCATCTCCTTGCCGGTGAGGTGCGTCTGGAACTTGATACAGTGGGCGCCGGCCTCTTTCGCCGCATGCACCATCTGCTTGGCCAGATTCACGTCTCCGTTGTGGTTGATGCCGACTTCGGCAATGACGAAGGGCGGAAGGCCTTCGCCGATTGCACGGTCGCCGATTGTGATGCTCTGCAATTTTGCGCCGCAGTGGGATGCCATATGTACCTCCAAACAGGATGCTGAAAAAGTCCGCCAACAGTCTTGTTCATTTGGTCTATTTGGTCTATCTCGTGCGTTTGGCCGAACGGAACTAACCAGATGAACCAGACAGACCAGACAGACTGGACTTGTCCCACACCTTAGGCCGCCGTAACCAGTTTGCGTTCCAATTGCACCAACTGCACCAGTGGCTGGGGCGTCTCGACCTTTGCCTTGGCCGCCAGCACCTCCTTGGCAAAACGAGGTTCGCCATGGATGGAGTGCCAGTAGATCTCGTATTCTTTGATCCGTTTGACGTCGTGCAGGAGCATCAGTTCACGGAGGCCAAGCAGCTCGACCGCATTGAAGTTGTGGCAAATGACCGCCGTGATCTTGGTGGCGTCTCCGACATCGAGGATGAAGGCCTCCAGATCGCCGCCGTATTGCTCCAAAATCCGGTCCTTGTAGGTGTAGTACCACTCGGAACCTGGATAGGGCGTGGCAAAAAACGGCTTGACCATAATCCCGATCCGGTCCCAGAAGGCCATGTTGTCGTACAGGCTGTCGAAGAACTCGTCGGGAAAGCCGACGATCTGGTTGGGGATCGGCCTGATGCCGGCTTCCATCGTAATTTTCAAGCAACGCTCGTTCGTCTTGACCGTCGCTCCCTTGCCGATCGTCTTGAGCACTCGATCAGAAAAGGACTCCAGGCCGTAATCCAGATAGGTGCAGCCGGCCTTGTGCATGGCCTGGAGCACTTCCGGATAGGCCAGGGTGGCGTGGCTGGTCCCGCCCCAATGCACACCGTCACAGGTCTTGGGATCGTGGGGTACGCCGTCCCGAACGCAGCTAGGCTGGAGGCCCGCCTTGATCCACAGATCGCAAATCTCGAAGAGCCATTTCTTTTTCGTCGACACGTGCATCGTCATGAGGTTTTCGTCGAGGAAGGAGACGAAGTCGACATTGAACCGTTCCTTCATGTACTTCACTTGCCGGACCACGAACTCGGGGCTGTGCCAGCGGATATTGCGATCGTTGTTGAACACCACGTCGCCGCCGTCCGCCTGTTCCTGATCTGTGTATTTCATGTCGCCGGTCAAGCCGAGATGAAAACAGAACTTGCAGATGAGGGAGCAGCCGTAGGACATGTTGATGTCCAGCCGCCGCTTCGCCAGCATGGCTTCTTCCGACAACAGAATGCAGGAGTTCTTGAAATAGATGTCGAGCGGGAACAATTCGTACATCGGGAACGGCAAGCTGTCGATATCTTGCAGGAGCGGCCGCTCCTCATTGAGCTTGATGTCGCCCTGCGCGTCGCGCCAGATGATGCCCGGAACGTCAGACCAATCGCTCGTCCGGTCCCGGCCTTCGTCGATCTTCTTCAAGACCTCCGGAAAGGTGATGACACCCTCCCCGACGCCGCCGATATCGACGTGAGGACAGAACCCCATGATATCCCTCGGCATGGCGGTCAAGGCGCCGCCGCCCATCATGATGAGCGCGTCCGGCGCATACTGTCTGGCAAACTCCACGCTCTTCTTCATGTATCCGTAGGCGGTCGTGATGCCGCCGGTGGCGATCACATCCCAGTCGTCCGCCTTGATGGCATCGATCAATTCTTCGTCGGTCGGGCGCCACCCATTGGCGTCGAATACCTGGATCTCATGCCCCTCACGATTCGCCACCGCTGCGATCAACGCCAATCCGTACGGCACATGCCGGGGATCGTCTTCGGCGCGAATGACGGGATTGATGATCAACACTTTAGCCATATAATTTTCTCCTCAGCACTCAGCACTCAGCACTCAGCACTTCGCTAATGCCTGCTGGCTTCCCTGCTGTGCCTTGATAAACTGCTCCAGCGCCATCCACTCGATGCCTTCGCCGACTAACGTGCCGCCTTCCGTACAGTTGTAGGCTGTCCATCCCGATTGCTTCACCACATCCAGGAAACATTGCCGATACCAGTAGTAGGTCGGGTCCGTGTACCAGGTTTCTTTGAGATGCGGGTTGTAGACCTCGATGTAGGCCTCGCTCAGCCGCTCTTCCGGATAGATCTTGATCAGCTCGTGGTAGTACTGGGTCTTGGAGAGCGGCGTGCCGGGGGCATAGCCGAGATCCATCCCGACGAACGCCACGGGCGACTTCTCCAGAATGGCGTTGGCGAAAATCCAGGCAGAGGCGCCGCCGTTGCCGCCGGTCACCATGCAAGGCATGCCGGTCAAGTCGTACAAACGTCTGGTATGGCTGTCCGGCTCGTCGTAGTCATCGCAAATCGGGTTCCACCAATAGAGCGGCATGCCGGCTTCCCGGCAGCGGGCCACCACATTCGGCGCGACACAGGTCGCCATGATCACCTTGATCTTGTGTCCATGCTCGTTAACCAGGCGGATCAACTCGTCGTTGCGCTCCCGCTCTTTGGTATTGAGGGCCGGATCCAGATCCTGTCTCCTGAAATAATCGTCGTCCGCCCGCTTGGCCAGATCCGGGTCTCCGAACCAACGGATGATCCAGGTCGGGTGCGGATCGACGCACACGACGTAGTCGGGAATCACCCCGTTCCGCAAGCAATGGCCCATCGCCCCGTCGGCCACGACCAGAGTTCCGCGATAGTTGAGCTGCTTGATCTTCTGGATGGTCTCGCGCCGGTGCAAGCTCGGTCCCGCCGCCATGCTGATCGCCGACGTGCCCTTCTCAGCACTGGTGGGCGGCAAATCCAAGACCGTCTGTGTCATATAGGGCAGGTTCAGCTTCGCATGCGCAAAGCCGATCTCCGCCGTCTTCTGAAAGGTCGCGTTGGCAACCAGGTCCAGGCAGGTTTGATCCATACTATTTTTCATTGCCGGTCCCCTTGCTTGGACTGGCCGCCTTGTCCCCGGTCCAGAGGACGTTCTTGCCCTTCATGAGAAAGGCGATGCTGCCGCCCAGCTTCCCCATCGCGCGGCGCTCGAACTCGGATACGGTGGCCTGATGCGCGCCTTCGGCCTTTTCGCGCTCGGTCGCCTCAACCTGGCCCGACTTCGCATTCTCCGCGGCCTGCCCAGGCACCGTATAATTGCCGATCAATTTCGCCATGACTTACGCCCTCACTTTCATCAGTTCATTGGCCATCGCTTCTGCCGTGATAAAATCCACCGGCTCGTCGATATCGACCGACCGCTCCCGCGACATAATCACCATGCCGCTATGCGGTCCGGTAATGAGATTCTGTTCCATCAAGACCGATCGCCTGGTCGCCCAAACCGCGCCATTCGGAATGTACAGCTTCGGCAACTTCTGGCTGATGCCGGCATCGCCCTGCACGAGGGTGCCGGTGAAGGGAAGTGCCAGCGCGCCGTTCAGGCGATACATCCATTCCGGTCGCTCGTGTATTTCGCAGGCGGTAAAGACCGTGTCCAAGTCCGTCTCCAGCATCTTGGCAATACAGGCGTCGATGTCCTCGCTCGTGCAGAAGGGAGTCGTCGGTTGCATCGTCAACGCGATGGACACCCGGCAGCCCTGTTCCTCGACGAACCGAACAGCATGTTGGGTCACCAGCTCGGAGGCGACATCTTCCGATAGGTCGGAGGGACGCATGAATGGGACTTCCGCCCCGTAATCGAGCGCGATCCGCGCGATGTCCGGATGGTCGGTCGACACAATCACGCGATCCAGCAGCAGGCTCTCCACCGCCGCCTCCACCATATAGGAGATCAGCGGCCGCCCGGCGAGCAGCTTGATATTCTTCAAGGGAATGCGCTTGGAACCGCCGCGCGCATGGATGACGCCGATGACTCCGCTGGGCTCACGAGACGATCGTTGCATGGTCCTGCTCCTTGATTTCCGGAATGGCCTCGATCACTTTCTCAAATGCGTGAATAATGTCGTCCATGTCCGCAGTCGTGGCGGGCGGACGGACGACGAAGGTCCAGAGTGCCGATTGAGCACAGAGATCCTCTGCCACGGGGCAGAGCCCTTTGGCATAGGAGACGGTGCCTTGATAGAGATGGCAGGTAAAGGGGCAGCCCTGTTTTCCGTAGGCCATCCGCTCTTGAAAGAGTGGATTATGGTAGAGCGGCCGCGGATAGCCCGACCCGACCGGAATGCCCTCTGCCATGAGCGCCTGAATGAACCGTTGCCGGGAGATGCCGATCTGCCGCTCATCGTAGGTCATGCCGAACACGTTATAGACATGGGTGCATTGGTCCTGTGCGGCCGGATACCGGAGGCCCGGCACAGTCGGAAGCCGGTCGAGCAGATACCGGGCCAATTCCTGCCGATGCGCGTTCAAGCCATTCAGCTTTCTCAACTGGACCAGACCGATGGCGGCCTCGATTTCGGTCATCCGGTAGTTCCAGCCGATCGTCTGCGCCAGATATTTGCGGGCCTCCCCGGCAATGACGGTCTCTCCATGATTCCGTACCATGCGCGACTGTTCGACCAGCTCAGGATCATTCGAGATCAGCATCCCGCCTTCGCCGGTCATCATGTTCTTGCTTTCCTGAAAACTGAACACCGCGCAATCGCCCATGGTGCCGACCAGGCGGCCTTTGTATGTCGCGCCAGGAGCCTGCGCGCAATCTTCGATCACCTTCAGTTTGTGCCGCCGCGCGATGGCCATGATCTGGTCCATCTCCGCCGGATGCCCGAGCAGATGCACGGGAATGACGGCTTTCGTGCGCGGCGTGATCGCCGCTTCAAAGGAGCGGGGATCCAAACAAAACGTCACCGGATCGATGTCGGCAAACACGGGGATGGCATTGTGGTGCAACACCGCTGTGGCGGTTGCGGTAAAGGTATAGGGGGGGACGATGACTTCATCGCCTGGCCCTGCTCCGCACGCCGCGATCGCGGCGTGCAGACCAGACGTCGCCGAATTGAAGGCGACTCCATAGGCCATCGAATGGTAGGCCGCGAACGCCGACTCAAACGCCTGAACCCGCTCACCACCGAGAAATCCCTGCCGGCTTGCGGAGAAACTCGAAATATGTCCGGAATCCAACACCTCCATGACCGCCTTCTTTTCCTCATCCCCGATGTTCGGGTATGGGGGAAAGGGCGTATTGCGGACGGGCGTTCCACCCAGGAGCGCTAATTTGCTTGCTGTCGCCAGTGTTTTCACTCAATTCTCCTCCTTGTTCAGTCCGAAACATCGCTCGTTTCAGGTTTCTCGTGTCAAGTTTTCAGAAGCCGTTTCCCAGCAACCTGAAACTCGGAACTAGAAACCAGAAACTCCTCAAGCGGAAGATCCACTCGAACATTGCCCTGCTTGACCGACTCACAGAGCGCGCAGGCGATCTCCACCGCCGCGAGCCCATCCTGCCCGCTACAGGCCGGCTGCTTCCCGCTGCCAAGGCAATCGATGACGTCGCGCATCGCGATCACGAGACGGCTGGCCTCGGGTTGGCCGTCGCGGACGAATCGTCCGCTTACGTCATTCGGCACGAGCTCTCGATAGCCGGAATAGCGGGGACTCTCCTCAAATCGACAGAGCTCCATCGCCGCTCCGTCCCCGGACACACGCAACCGGCCGGCACTGCCGAAGATATCCAGTTCGAACACATGGTTGGCCCGGTCACGCCCTGACACGATGCATCCAGTGGCGCCAGAACGGAACTGCACTAGTCCGGACAGGCCCCTCTCTTCATCTGACGCCGGCCGGGGATCGGGCGACTGGCCACAGACCCATTGGACGTCCCCGCCAAAGAATCGCATGAGGTCGAACAGATGTGTGCCCATGGTGAAGACTTTGCCCGGGTAATAGCCGACGATCGCTTCGATGCGGCCGATCTCCCCATCCAGCACACACTGTTTGGCCCGAACGTAGATCGACTCCCAGCGCCGCGTATGGTTGACCGCCAACAACACGCCGGCTGCCTGACAGGCTTCGACCATCTCTGCCGCCTGCTCCGACGTTGCCGCCAAGGGCTTTTCACAAAAGATCGCCTGAACTCCTGCGCGCACCGCGGCAAGGACCATCTCGTGGTGCAGCGCCGTCGGTGTACAAATGCTCACGATATCCAGGCGCTCGGCTTGCAACATCGACTGATAGTCAGCGTAGGCGCTCGCCGTGACGCCGCGATACTGGAACCGGCGGCGGCGATCCTCATCTGAATCGGCTCCGGCTGTCAGCGTGACATTGGGCAACGCTAAGTAGGCGCCCGTATGGGTCCAGACTTCCTTGCGCCTGGGATCCTCATCGAACAGATTGCCGATCTGGCCTAACCCGATAACCCCTGCCCGATAGGGCTCTGTGGCGGACTGTTTCAGCATCTTGCTAGAGAGTGACAATGGCGATCCCTTTCTTGGTCAATTGGACACGATCCATCAAGATGCTCAAACAGTTCGTCCAGCAAGGCCGCAGCAAGTGAAGGGCCGAGGCGTACCCTCTGGGGTACGTTGAGGGTCTGAACGATGCGAGAACGCCGCTGGCGGACTGTTTCAGCATCTTGCTAGAGAGTGACAATGGCGATCCCTTTCTTCGAGAGATGGCGAAGCTGCCGATGGATGCCCTCCGTCTGGCCGGAGGAAGCAATGAGCACCGCATCCGGATGGCACGATTCAATGGTGTAAGGCGGGCACACGGTCAGGTCTCCGAATCGTTGTTGATGTTTTGCGACATCATTATCGACCCAGCCGACGATACGCATGGGTGTGGATTTCACGGCGCTATAGATCAACTCTCCCGTCTCCGCTGCCCCGAACACCACGACTGCCTGAACCCCTTCGTCCCACAGTTGCCGGAGCCGCTGTTCCACTTCCGTCTTGGCGAGCGAATACATGCCTGCGATTTCACTCGCGTACTCCCGCATCAGCAGGGCCAAACGCGTGCGGCCTGTCGCCGTTACGAGGTAGCGCATGCTCCGATTCGTCTCACCGCTCGTCATGACGTAGCCCTGGCCCACCAAGGCTTGTACGTAGTTATGCGCCATCGCGCTGCTGACCCCGATATGTCTGCCGAGTTCGTGCTGGCTGATCTGTTCGATTTCGACCAATGAACGCAATGCCAGCAGTTCACGCCTTGCGGGGGTCGGTCGGTAAAATCTTTGTGCGGCTTTCGGCAAAGGGCCACCATTCATACAGTAAGTGATTACTCTATCGACAGGCCTAAGAAAAACTTGAGCGCGCCGGCCCAAGAAGCCCGTTATCCGTGAAACGTACAACGTGAAACGCCCCTCGAAAAGACCGTCGTTCGTGAAATGTGAGCAAGACAAGCAAGACAGGCGCGATAGGAAGTTCTGAGTTCGAAGTTCTGAGTTCTGAGTTTCTGGAGCTTCGAACCTCGAACATCGAACTCTCCCCCGTCTCGGCTTTCTTATCCGCCCCTAAGTCAGAACCCAGAACTCAAAACTTCTCACGTCTGCCAAGAATGCGGAATTCAATTCGCGTGCCGCAGGCAGACGTCAGTGACAGCGAACATGGCGTGGATTTTTGCGAGAGAGCAGACCTTGCGCGGCCTCGGCAGGCAAGAAGTTCCGGCAGATGGGCAAGATGATTCCAGGGCAGATCCACTGATGCCGACTGAGCTGACTGCGGAAATTTATTGTGGCATGTCAGAAATCTTGAAATCCGTGACGCGTTTCAAGTTTCCGGTTTCATGTTTCACGTTGTTCGTATCGGATTGTTGGACATCCGAAGTCATACCTGAAACGTGGAACTTGAAACGAGAAACTCCGCTCTGGCAGTACGCGTTTCACCCAGCGGGCGCACTGCCTAGCAGAGGCTGTTTTTGCAGCACCGCATACTCAATCGACTTCTGTACCGTCCCTCCCCATCCGCGATACTCGATGCACTCCTTCCCGTCGAAGCAAAATTCAATGCCGATAGATTTCGTATTCCCCTGTTCCACCACGCTCCTGATCACACCGGTGAGGTTGCTCACATGCCCGATGCCGATCAACTCGAATTCCAGCCGGACCGTGGAGCCCTGATGCACGGTGGGACGCAGTTGCTGCACCACCACTCGACAACCGGTCGCACTGAGATCCTGCATAAGGCCGCCGATCGTCGATTCTCCGTTCGGATCGGCGCGCGCCGTTCCCTGCCGCTCGACCTGTATCAAGAGCAGCGGCTCGTTGCTGGAGACACGCACATGCTTGCGGAGATGGATTTCTTCCACGGCCTGAGGAAACGCAAGATACAGGAGCGGGACCGGAGTCGTCTGCGTGGTGCGAACTTCGCTTTCATAGCCAATGAGCTTGCCGTCTACCAAATACCGAACGAGACAACGAGTGCCCGTGTCGCAGGGCACGGCTTGCCCGAAATGAAAGGGCCATTCACAAATCAGCCAGGTCCGCTCCTTCCAGCCCAATAGTGTAGACCCACAGTTCACTTTATCCTGGCCGGACCCGATCACCAGCTGGAGGGACAATCCAACCATGAGAAACGACGACTGTGCGGCATGGTGTTCTCGCTCCATCATGCCGCCTCCGTATCGAGATAGGTCCGAGGATTGATACTCAACGAGGCCGGATCGGTGGTTGCCACGATCGTTCGCAGGGGACGGCGGAACTGCGCCGAAAGGTCGAGGTCGACAGGACGGGATCGCTGATACCCAGCTTGGTCCGTGATAAGAATGATCAGGGGCCGTAGTGGATCCTGATGAGAGAATTGCTTCACAATCGCCGCCTCCCCCGTATTGAGAAGGACACAGGAACCGACGGGATAGACCCCGACAACCTGAACGAACTGCTGGACCAACGCCCCGTCCACATGGCCCTGAGTCCCCAATTGATAGAGAAACTGCAGTGTATCGTGCGGCGTTTTCCCTTTGTGATAACACCGGTCGCTGGTCACGGCATCGTAGATATCCACAATGGCGGCAATGAGGCCGAACTGACTGAGGTCTATCTTGGATCGGTGATGGGGATAGCCAGTCCCGTCAACGCGTTCATGATGCTCAAGTGCGGGCTTCAGAAACATATCGGTGAGGCCGGTGGTGTTCGAGAGGATCTCTGCTCCGCGCAAGGCATGCTGCTTCATGATCTCGAACTCATGGGTCTCATAGCGGCCAGGCTTATTGAGAATCTCGACGGGAATCAGCATTTTCCCGATATCGTGCAACAGCATCCCGGTTCCCAGCTGCAGCAACAGCGCCCGCTCATAGCCGAGATGTCTCCCGACCGACAATGCCAGAGCAGACGTGTTCACGGAGTGGAAAAAGGTGTATTCATCGAAGTGTTTGAGGCGTGTCAGACTGGTCAGCGCGTCAGGATTGCGCAGAATGCTATCGGCCATGCTCCCGACCACCTCACTGACTGCCTCCATGTTCAACGCGCGGCCCATCCGAACATCTTCCATGGCCTGTTGAACGACCAGTTTTGCGGCTTTGTAGGTTTCTTTTGCTGCCAGCAGCTCTTCGGCAAAGGGAATGGTCGCCGGTTTAGGTTCCGGGGTTGGAGCTATCGGCTGAGAGGTTTCAGCCTTCGCCGGTATAGCCGGCGCGAACGAACCGGAGTCCTGGCAGGCGTCGTCAGTCTCGACATCGAGTTGTTGGACCCCGCTCGCCTGTAGTTGCGCGATTTGCTCTGAGGACGTAATCGTGAATCGATGGCGCAAAAACGGCGTCGCCAGCCAAGAACGATCGAGTTTCTCGACCTTCATGCCGATCTTCAGCTGATCGATGGAAATTCGCTTGCGCATCGTCCGTAGCTACTCAGGGGTTCAGGCTGAAGGCTGAAGTGTTCGGATTTCCGACCTCCGACCTTCAGCCTGCATCCCTTCAGCCTGTTTACCTGATTAAGTACCATCCAACACCAAGATGCCCTGACTGAGTTCTATCGGCATCTACGTGAGAACCTTGAGAAAGAGTGCGAAGGGACTGGCTCCGCCGTCTGCGGCGGTGCCTGTCCCGCTGCTTCTCTCGCCTGTCCCGCTAATCTTAAGTTCCGTTCGATTTATCCCGATAGGAAGGGGACTGGCTCCGCCGTCGCGGCGGTGCCTGTCCCTGTTCTTCGCGGGAAGGAACCGGGACACGGGGACGGGGAAGGAACCGGGACACGGGGACGGGGAAGGAACCGGGACAGCGGGGAAGGAACCGGGACACCGGGGCGGGGAAGGAACCGGGACAGGCACCGCCGCGACGGCGGAGCCAGTCCCATCATCAATAATGAAACACGTGAAAACGATCACGATAGATCAACTGAAGCCTGGAATGTTCATCGTTGGAATGGACCAGCCTTGGTTTCGCACCCCCTTCTTCCTCCATAAACGCCTTATCCGCGATACAAAAGACATCGATCTGTTCCGGCAGCATGGGATCAGAGAGGTGAAGATCGACCCGGATCGGGGCCTCGATGTGGAGCCGAACCAGTCAGGAGACGCGCCGCCGTTTTCGAGCGCACAAAACACAGCCGCCGCCCCTCAACCCAGCCATCCAGTGCAATCGACCTCGCTAGAAACGGCTCCTCTACTTGCCTCCAGCGCAGAAACGAACACCGCACAGCCGCCGCCGCCTTCGCACTCGCAGAAGGCCGCCACCGCCCCCCACCCGAGCCATACGGAACAACCGGCCTCGCCAGAAGCGGCTCCCCTGCCTGCCTCCAGCATAGAAATGAACACAGCGTCACCGCTGCCGCCTGTCACGAAGGTGGACGCGCCGATGTCCTCGAAGGCACGGGAACAGGCAGCGGCTGCCCAAGAGACCTATAGTGAAGCGACCTGTTCTATGGAACGTATGTTTGAAGAGTTAGAGGCGCGGATCGTCCCTCGGCCTGATACCCTGCGAACAGTCGTCGGGAATGTGCTCTCGCGTGTGCTGGACGATGGCGCCTCCATGCTCAGTCTGCTCTCTCTCCAAAAAATGAAACGGTTCGATCGCACATTGGCCTCACATGCGCTCGATGTCTGTACCCTCTCGCTCATTGTGGCACAGGACTATGGAGTTGCGGAGGGAGAACTGGAAGCGCTCGGCGCCGGCGCGTTGCTGCACGACATCGGCTATGTCCGATTGCCGCGAAATCTGTACCGGAGGAGCCACGACCTCACTGAACAAGAGCGCGCGCTGATGCAGCAGCATTCTGCGCTGGGACTGGCCATCTTACAGGAGGCGCAAGAGGATCGGGACGCCGTCGTCAGGATTGTTACGGAACATCATGAGCGCAGCGATGGAAGCGGTTTCCCGCTCAAACTCAAGGGAAGTTCCATCTCACTGTCGGCGCAGCTGGTCGGACTGGTAGACCTCTACGACGGCATGGTCAGTCGTCGTGGAGGACGTCCCGCGATGCTGCCGCATGATGCCATCCGACAGCTGTTTCGCCTTGGGGACAAAGGACAGTATGCAAAGGATTTGATCCAAAGCATGATCGGCAGTCTAGGCGTCTATCCGATCGGGAGCCTGGTCCTGATGGATACGGGAGAACAGGCGGTGGTCGTGGGGATAAATGGCGCTCAGCGGCTCAACCCGGTCGTCAAAGTGATCACAGGACCGCAGGGAGGATCGTACCTTACGCCGATTCGCGTCGATCTTGGAGCCCAGACAGCAGGGGCGTCAGCGCGAACGATCATGAAGGTATTGGATCCCCTTCATGAGCGAGTGAATGTGGCTATGTTTCTTGACGGTATGCACAAAGAGGCGGCCTGATGAAACCTACAGCAAAGATTCGCCCTAAAGTCTCTCGCCCTTCAGGATCACCGGTTCCCCAGAGCCTCATACACCCTGCCATGTTGGATACGCTTCCAATCGGAGTCGTGCGGCTCGATAGCCGGCTGCGCATCCTGTCTGTCAACGTTGAAGCCGCCCGCCTCCTGGGACAGTCAGCAGATTGTTGCTTGTCAAAACTTCTGCATGAAGTATTGTCGCAGCAACCCAGGACATCCAACCGGAATATTGTCACGCGCATTCAAGGATCTCTTCCCGACCGCCGCCCCATACAAGCAGCCCACACGATGCTCGTAGACCCCGCATATGAGGTGCATCCGGTTGAATGGAGCTATGTGCCTCTGGATGCCGGAGAAGATTACGGCGGGGTCTTGACGCTGCGCGACCTGACTCGCGAGAAAGAGCTGCAGCAAGAGAACGGTCGCCTGGCGCATGTGGCAGAAGAAAGTCCGTTGCCCATTATCGAGATGGACTCCGACGCGAATCTCGTCTACGCGAATCCCGCGATGACGCAGCTGCTGCAGAAGTTCGGCTTTGCGGCCGGCGGATTTCCCGCCGTGTGCCCCGGTGAGCTATCGCGGCTCGTTCAACGCTGCCTCGAATCGGGACAGGAGATACGGGTGGAGGAAGTCCGTTTAGCGCAGGCTAGCTTCGCCTGGATTTTCTGCCCGGTCCCTTCGCACCGATTGGTTCGCGGCTATGCGGTCGATATGACCGATATTAAGGCACTCCAAGAGGACCTGCGCCAGTCAGTGACACAGCTACAGAACAGCAATCTCCGATTGGACCAGGCGCTCCAGGCAGCGCAGGAGGCCGCTCGCGTGAAGACGTCGTTCCTGGCGACCGTGAGCCACGAGTTGCGGACGCCGATGAACGGAGTCATCGGAATGACGGACCTCTTGATGGATACGGAGCCATCGGAGGAACAACAATCCTATATCAATCCCATTCGGCAATGCGGCGAGGCCCTCCTGAACTTGATCAACGATATCCTTGAGTACGGCAAGATCGAAGCGGGCAAACTGGAGCTGGAATGTATCGACTTCAACCTTCGCACGACGGTAGAAGATGTCTTGAGTCAATTCGCGGCGCGGGCGCAGAACAAAGGATTGGAAATTACCGGCCTGGTGCATGCAGCCGTACCGACCGGCCTACGAGGCGATCCTGGACAGCTCCGTCAGATTCTCACGAACTTCGTCGGTAATGCGGTCAAGTTTACCGATAAGGGCGATGTGACAGTTCAAGCCTTCCTTGAGAAGGATCTGGCCGATGCGGTGGTTGTCCGGTTCGAAGTCACCGACAGCGGAATCGGCATCCTCCCGGAGGTACAAGCTCGACTATTCCAACCCTTTACCCAAGCTGACAGCTCCACCTCACGCAAATACGGGGGGACCGGTCTCGGGCTCGCGATTTCGAAACAGCTCGCCGAGCAAATGGGCGGCAACGTCGGCATCACCAGTCAACCGGGACGCGGCAGCACCTTCTGGTGTACTGCCCGCTTCCTCAAACAGACGATATCTCCCTTGGCTATCATGCCGTCTGCCGAATTGGCCGGACGACGCGTCCTGATCGTAGACGATAATGAGTCGAACAGGATCATTCTCCATCACCTGGTCACGGGCTGGGGCATGGTCGACGATCAAGCCCCGGATGCCGAATCAGCCATGACACTGATCGAGCAGCAGGCGGAAAAGGGCCTAGCCTACGATGTGGCCATCGTCGATATGTTGATGCCGGGAAAAGATGGATTACAATTCGCCAAGGAGATGAAGGTTCATCCTGTCGGATCTCGTGTCCGTCTGGTCATCCTCACCTCGCTCATTCAGCGAGGACATGCGGAATTGGCGCGCCAGGCCGGGTTCGTCGCGTATCTCACCAAACCAGTCCGCCACGATCAACTCTCAAACTGTTTGAGAACCGTACTTGGATTGCCGGAGCGTGCGAGTGACACGACAGAGCCGACAGTGACTGCGACTGCCCCGCCGCTCATTACGCGGCACACCCTCGCCGAGACAAGATCGACCGCGCGTATCCTGGTGGCTGAAGACAATCTCATCAACCAGAAACTCGCCGTTCGCATGTTGGAAAAACTCGGCTACCAAGCGGATGTCGTGGAAAACGGTCAAGAGGCGCTGGCAGCATTGGCCAAAGTCTCCTACTCCATGGTCCTGATGGATTGCCAGATGCCGCTCCTCGATGGATTAGAGGCGACCAGGCTCATCCGACAACGTGAAGCGAGTGCTTCTCCCCTTCACCCCTCACCCCTTACCCCTTACCCCTTACCCCTTACCCCTTACCCCTTACCCCTTACCCCTCGCCACATCCCCATCATCGCATTGACGGCGAATGCCATGAGCGGGGATCGAGACCTTTGTCTCGCGGCCGGCATGGACGATTATTTAACGAAGCCTGTCCGGAAGGAAAATCTCAAGGGAGCTCTCGATCGGTGGATTCCTCTCTCCATTCATCCACCGGACGGACATGCCGAGGGTGCAGAACCCAACACTGCAGGAACAGACGCTGAGACTCTCCCGGCCGTCTTCGATGTGGCTCCGATGTTACGAAACATCGGAGGCGATACCGACCTATTGGAGCAGCTGGTTGAGCTATTTATTCAACGCCACCAAGCCATGTTGGAGGCGATCAAAGCAGCCCTGGCGAACAAAGACCAAGACGCTGTCGAGCATGCCGCTCACACGCTGAAAGGGACCGCCGGTAATCTCTGCGCATCGGAGGTGGTGCAGTACGCTGGACAATTAGAGGCGATTGGAAGACTCGGTACGCTGGTTGAAGGCCCGATAATCTATACCCAGCTTGAAAAAGCGGTACTCCGACTCCTTCAGCATCTCGAAGAACGAAGGCTGGGACTGTAGGCTGAAGGGATGCAGGCCGAAGGAATTCAGGCTGAAGGCTGAAGTGTTCGGATCTTCGACCCTCCGGCCTTCAGCCTGTACCCCTTTACCCCTTCAGCCTGCACCCCTGCACCCTGAGAACCCCTTCAGCCTGAACCCCTGCCCCCTGTACCCCTTCAGCCTGAATCCCTGCCCCCTTCAGCCTGAACCCCTGAGCCCGGCGCAGCCGGTGCCACCCATCGCGCCAGTACTTCGGCTAAGACTTTGGATTGTACGGGTTTGCTCATGTAGTCATCCATGCCGGACGCGAGGCACCGGGCTCGATCTTCCGGCATCGCGTTGGCCGTCATGGCAATGATGGGAATGTGGTGAGGGGTAAGGGGTAAGGGGGAGAAGCACTCGCTTCACGTCTTCGAATTTCCGCCGTGGCCTCAAATCCATCCATTTCCGGCATTTGGCAATCCATGAGCACCGCGGCATAATCGATCCGCGCGAGCGCCTCGAGGACCTCTTTGCCATTGGCCGCCACATCCACTCGATACCCCAACTTTTCCAGCATCCGAACCGCGACCTTCTGGTTGATCACGTTATCCTCAGCGAGCAGAAGTTTGGTGGTGGCCCGAGTGTTCGCTTCGGCCAAACTGTGGCGCGTGATCAACGCAGCAGGGGTCGGTTGGTGTTCTGACTGTCCCGCGCAAGGCGGGGCCAGTACGGCGAGGAGGCACTCATAGAGGCGCGACTCCTGTATCGGTTTGGTGAGGTACGCGGCATAGCCGGCCGTCTGCGCCAGCTTGGCGTCGCCTTTCTGTCCGTGAGACGTCAAGAGAATGAGCCGGGTGGGTGCCAGCACCGGATCGGCCTTGATCGCCCGGGCCAGTTCCAGGCCGTCCATCCCGGGCATCTGCATGTCAATAATGGCGAAATCGCAGGCACCGTCCTCCGTAGCGGCAGTCCGCAAACAGGCCAGGGCTTGGGGACCGTCTGCTGCCACCCGACACTGGACGCCCCACTTCGTCGCATACAATTCCAGAATGCGGCGGTTGCTCGCATGGTCGTCCACCATGCAGAGCCTGCGCCCGCGCAAATCTTGCGAAGTCCGGTCGCCCACCGATGGTGTGCCGGACGGCTGGATGCCGAGGGATACCGAGAACCAGAACGTACTGCCCATCCCCACCTGACTCTCCACTCCGATCTGGCCTCCCATGAGTTCCGTGAGCTGTTTGCAGATGGCGAGCCCCAACCCGGTGCCGCCGTACTTTCGCGTGGTCGAGTTGTCGGCCTGGCTGAAGGATTGGAACAGGCGCCCCTGTACCTCCGGGGACAGCCCGATGCCGGTGTCTTGGACTTCGAACCGCACCGTGGCCTGGGTGTCAGTGTGGTGCACGAGCGATACAGAGACCACGACTTCGCCCTGCTCCGTAAACTTGAGCGCATTCGACACCAGATTGAGCAGGATCTGGCGGAGGCGTCCAGGATCACCCCGGAGAGCGGAAGGGACGTTCGCATGCACGAGGCAGGCGAGGTTCAGCCCTTTGCTGAACGCGCGAGAGGCCACCAGCTCTAGCGCTTCGTCCATCGCAGTGCGCAGGTCAAAGTCGATAATTTCCAAGGTCATCTTGCCGGCTTCGATTTTTGAAAAGTCGAGGATGTCGTTGATGATCATGAGCAGGTGCTCACCGCTGCTGCGGACGGTTTCGGCAAATTCCCGCTGCTCGGGCGTGAGGTCGGTATCCAGCAGGAGGCCGGTCATGCCGATGACGCCGTTCATCGGTGTCCGAATCTCGTGGCTCATGGTCGCCATGAAACCCGTCTTGATCTGGACCGCTTCTAGCGCCTGCTCACGCGCAATGATTAGCTCCTGGTTCCTCTGCTCCAGATTATAAGACTCCTGTTTCAGCGATGCCGCCGCCTGTTTCTCCTCGGTAATGTCGCGACTCGTTCCCACTACCCATTCCGGAGGGCCCTCTACGTTGGGCCTGACTGCCTCCATCGCTTGAATGATACGCAACGCACCGTCACTGCGCCGACGTATTCTGAATTCACGTATGCTCTGCCCTTTGCGGCGAACCGTATCCTGTAATATGGCTACTTGTTCCGGTAAATCTTCCGGGATCACAGTCCCACTCCAGTCTGTGAAATTTATAACACCATCCGTTGTTGGCAGCATTCCATAGAGGAGGAACATCTGATCATCCCAGTGAACGTGGTGTGTCCGGGTATTCCACTCCCAGATCCCTACCTCTGTCACCTTGAGCGCCAGACCGATTCGAAAGAGCGCTTGGGAGAGTTCATCGGTTCGTTTGGCGACCACGCCTTCCAGGTTTTCCTGATGATGCCGATTCTCCTCACGGGAGATCTTCAGGGAATTCGTCATGATGTTAAAGGAGTTGGCAAGATCGGCCATTTCGTCTCGTGAGTTGACGATGACTTGTGTGTCCAGCTGTCCTTCTGCAAGGGATCGAGTGGCTTCAACCAGTCGACGAATCGGGATGGTTATGCGATTGGTCATGACAAACGTGACGGTGAGACCAATCAGAAGGATCACCGCGACGATCATGCTCAGCCAGGCTAGAAAATTTCGCACCCCCAGATTCACGCGGCTCTGCCCGAGACCCAGGCGAACGTAGCCGATTATCTGCAACTCATTTTTGTCTTGGCCAGCGTCGAGGAACAGGTTGTCGTCCGCACGCGCGGCTTGGGCATGGACGGGCGCGAGGATGTCCACATAGGTTGATTGATTGGACTGGTCGATGAACGAGCGCATCACGGTCTCGTTGCTTGCCCACGAAGGAAGCGTAGAAACCAGGCTGACGAGACGTGGTTCTCTCGTGCTGGTCGCAAGCAGCTTTCCGTCTGCAGTAAACACAATAATATAGGCAACATCCGGATCGAGCTTGACGCTGTCGACGATTCGGTTCAGGACCTCATGATTTTCAGTATAGAGGCTATATTCGGCATTTTTTGCCAACATGGAGGCGGTGAGTTTGCCTCGTAGAATAAGGTCGTCATAGGAGGAGGATCGCTCATGTTGAACGACCAATGCGCCAAGTCCGAGGGCCGTCGCAAGAATGAGCGACAGACTCAGCAGGTTGAACTTTGTTTTCAGTCTGACCTTTGCTTTTGAAAACATCATGCCATGAGCCTTATGGAAAAACCTGTTGGGCGTTCTTGACGACAGAGGGTGAAAATTCCAGTTTCATATGGTCCGCGGTCTTCAGATTTAGTGAATACAGTATTCTGCGCGGCGACTCGACGGCCAATGTGTTCGCTTTCGTTCCTTGCAGGATCTTGATCGCCAACTCTCCACATTGGGCTCCGAGATCTTTGTAGTCCCGATCCAAGGCATACAGGGCTCCAGCTTTCACCCACGAGGAGGACAAGCCAACGAACGGCACCCCGCTGCGAAAGGAAAACAACAAGATGGCTTCGACAGTTTGCGGCGACAACACCAGTTGATCGTTGATGCCCCAGAGGAGGTCGGTATTCCTGGCCAGGCTTTCAAGGGCATCGGGCAGCGCCCTGGGACTGTCGACCTCCTTGGCCAAAAGGGTCAGTCCTTCCTTCTTGGCAGCCTGAACAGCCGCGTCAATTTTGACTTGGTTTTCTTTGGGGTTATACAGCACGCTGATATGTTTGATTTCCGGCACGAATTTATGCATCCATTCGAATTGTGTCACAAAGGGAAAGTCGAGGATGACCCCAGTTGCATTCTTCGATTTCCGTAGATCATCCACCTTAGTGACCAAGCCGGCAACGATGGGAATATCACCCGCCTCGAGCAACGCGGTCTGGGTTGCCAATGTTCCGATCGTGAGCATGAGAGACGGTGGTTGTTTCATGATGCCGCGGATGACGTCGGAGGCCTTGCCGGCATTCCCCGAAAGCTCGTAATGGTCAACGACGGCGACGACGCCTTCTTTCTTCAGGACATCCTGAAATCCGGTCGCCACGTCCTGGTACGGAGGGGTATTCTGACTGGCGATCACCGCAATTCTGAGATCCCCGGAGATGGCACTGCCATGACTGAGGCTCATGGCGAGTAGCGCCATCGCGCAGATCGTTCGCCAATTCATGTTGTTGCTACGGCCTCTCTTCACGGTGTCAGCCTTTTAATACCGGTATTTGAGTTTGATCCAGAACGTGCGACCGTTCTGCTCGATCGTGTCCTGCACATGATCGCCTGAGCCAGGATCACCATAGTGATAGTTGAAGAGGTTGCTGACCTGGCCACTCAGCTCCCAGCCGTTCACGAGCTTCGGACTGAAGAGACTGAGGTTGGTGAGAAAGACTTCCTTCGCCTGGTTGCCTGCAAGAGTATCGCGCCGACCGGTATAGCGTGATTCAAGTCCCCCGAAGAGCTTGTCCGAGATCAGGGGAACGATCAGGTTCAATTTTGCCAGGCTCGCGGGTGAGTTGCTGAGTGTGCTGCCGGTCGAATCGTCCGTCGCCCTCTGGAGGGCATAACTCAGCCGTCCTTCCACTCCCGACGGCCATTTCCCCTCGAGCGTCAGTTCCAGTCCGTTGGCTTTGATCCTATTTGCGTTTTGATACTGGAGCTGATCGTCGGCGGTGCCCAAGGTGCCGTCCGGTCCGGGAATGGAGGTCTGACTAATCAGTCCCTTGATCTGATAGTGGTACAGCGTAGCCGACGCACGCAGGTTGGCAGTGAGCGAATGTTCCAACACCGCTTCGTAGGTCGTAATGCGTTCAGGTCTGAGAACCGGGTTCGCTAGAAGACCAGTGCCTGTGTAATGTTGTTCATAGGGATTGGGCGCTCGGAAGGCTTGTCCGTAAAGCAGTTTCGCCGTGGTATTGGTCCAGTTGTAAATCAGCCCCGCGCGAGGATTGGTGGTCCCGCCGAACGTCGAGTAGTGATCGTGCCGGATACCGACGTTCAAGAGCAGACGATCCGTGATGGCCCATTCCTCTTGCCCGTAGACAGCCCAGACCGTCGAAGACCGGCGATCATCTAGATAGGTGGCAGGAGGAACATCATCTTTGTTGTTCTGGTTGGTCTGAAATTGATTGCGGTACTCCGTGCCGAGGATGACTTTGTGCTGATTGAAGAGTCGTTTGGTGACCGAGAGATCCGTTCCTGCTTGCTGCGCGAGAGAACGGTCTTGATTGAGGGTGGGCGGGGGATAGTCATAGGGATAATCCCCGCGATAGTAGTAGCGATCATAGTACCCACGCACGTTCAGAGTCAGATCACTTGCAAACTCATGGTGATATTTCAGATCGAGGTAGCCCCGTTGGTCGAGGGTTCCTTCTGCGCCACTATTGAACATCGTGCCAAACGAGGCGGTGGGCACCTTCTTTTTCCGCGAAACATATCCGCCTTGTAGGGTGAAGTCTCCGTATGAGGCTTTACCGAAGAAGTTCTGGAAATTTTCCGAATCGTTCTTGATCGCATGGCCATTATTCGTCGCGGGGTCGTTGAACTCTTTATAGAATAGGTCTCGCGGTCCGGCGCTGTCGAGATAGGACCCGGAAACGAGAAATTCCAGGCCGTTGTTCAATTTGTTGCCGTAGCTCATACGGCTCTTGTAGGAGTCGAACGTCCCCGCCTCACCGGACACTTCCAGCCCCTTGAGATCTCTCCCACGTTTGGTGATGACATTGATCACCCCGAAGAAGGCATTGGTTCCATAGAGTGATGAGCTAGGGCCACGGATAATTTCGACCCGATCGATCAGGTCCACATCAATGGGTCCATCGTTGCCGATGGGGGCTTGGTCAAATACAGCATCGTTGAGGCGATGGTTGTCGATGAGCAACAGGACTCTACTGTTGTAGTCTCCAGGGCGATTGAACCCGCGTATCCCGGCGTAGTCGTAATTCCGGTCGTTCGTGGTGAAGAATCCTGGAACGCTGTCCAAAATCTGCGTGAAATGTCGATAGCCATATTTCTTGATCTGGTCGGCCGTGATGATGGTGACGGCCGCGGGCGCTTCCGTCACCTTCTGATCGTACTTGACGGCGCCATACACGGAGGGAATGTTCTGAAACAGGATGCCTTCCTCGCCTCCCCCAGTCGGAGCAGGAGATGCGGCCAGATCTGGCAGATCAGGAAGATCGCTTTGGGCGCCGGCGGTTCCCACGTTAAGGAGGGACCAACAACAGAGAAACTGGACCATGATCAACAGCTTCAGCAGCAGGGAGCGGCGACATGAGTCTGAAATGCAAATCATGGGAGATCCCTTACGATGTGGGTTAGGGGACTGGCGCCCTTCTTTTTGGTGCCTGTCCCAGAGTGAGGAACAGCGGTACAGGCACTGCCGCAGACGGTGGAGCCAGTCCCTCACCGGGTTACTGTAGCGCGCACCAGCCAATAGACATGACTGGGCAATGTTATTGCGTGTATGTATCGGATGTTTGCCTCTGGCACTTGATTGATTACTTGCCGAAAGCCAACCAGCGGCAGGGGCACATGGGCCGGTTACTTTGACACGCGCTTCCTCCCTGAACTGTGCATTGGTTCTCCTTTTCCAGTAAGAGAGCCAACTTCATACCGACAAGGGAGAAAACACGATGGCAAGGAGCCTGTCCCACATGGCCGTTCGTGACGAGACGAAGGAGGTGCAGCCAGATGCGAGGCCGCAGGCCTGGAAAAACCGGAGGCGTATTCGCTGGAGTACGGATGAAGAGGCAGAGTCCGAACGGGCAGGCTGGGACTGTAGGCTGAAGAGGTTGGAGGTCGGAAACCTGAATACTTCGGCCTGAACCCCTTCAGCCCGTCCCCCCCGCCTACGCCGAAATCGCCTCAGTAAGCAGATGGATCTGGCTCCTCTCAGCGTGGGTTGGAGCGGAAAACACCGGATAGCGAGTGGGATAGTCCTCGGTAAGAACCAGTTGCTTGCAGCGTCTCGTGCGGGGATTCATGAGGAGGGGGCCGCGGAGGTTTGCCGTGATACGGCCAGGATCCTCAGACGGAATGGTCAGAATGACGGCCAGGGTTAATGCGTCTGCTGCAGTTCCTTGTACTTCCGCCAAGGCTTCAGCCGTGATCTCTACCCGGTAGTTCGCATGAAACAGGGCTGGATCGAGTATGACGAAAGCGAGGTTCGATTCTTCAATACAGTGGAGCCACTTAAAGGGCGCATCTGTGTCGTAATCGAGGATGACATAACGGGTCCAGTCAGGGAACCCCAGGATGCCGGAAGGAAACGTCAGGATAGAGGTGTCAGGAACCTCCAGCGTACCGAACCGAGTCGACGAAAACTCCATAATCCCGCCTCACATAGTTGAGCGACGCCTGGTATGCAGGAGACTCCGGAAGGCGTCGAGAGGAACCATCCCGGTACAGGCTGCCGATTGGTTTTCTTCTTGAATTCTCACACACACTTCGTCTCGATGGATCTCGACCGCAGCAGGCGCTTCGATTCCCAATCGAACCTGCCCGCCATTGATACCCAGCACGACGACACGAATGGTTGGGCCGATCGTGACGCCTTCTCCACGCCGGCGCGTAAGAACCAACATTGATGATGCCTTCCCTGGCACACGCCGCAGCTCAATCGAATAAGCTGCTG
>CAMDRK010000003.1 GCA_945906715.1 Nitrospira lenta | reverse complement strand
AGATCCCGAACTTGCGTCAGATCTTTGAACACGCCGACCAAGCCTGTCTGCATCCCCTGTTCGTGCAATGGGGATAGGGTCATACCGAGAATCAGCCGATTACCGTCAGCACGCTTACATTCCACCTCGAATCGCTTCGTCGTTGACACGGTGCCACCGAGTGGCTCGTCTGATTCCTGGTTAGGGTGCCAGTTGAAGACTTCACGCCAGGGGCGCCCGGCCACATGACCGATCGCATACCCGGTCGCTTCCTGCGCCGCCGGGTTGAACGAGGTGATACACCCCAAGGCATCTGCTGTAAACACGCCGCTGCTAATGCTGTGAACGATATTCTCATGAAAGACTCGAAGTCGAGTCAGTCCCTGCTCCTTCTCACGCAACGATTGATCTGCCTGCTGAAGCTGCTCAGCTAAGGTTCCGCCCAATATCCCGACGACAAGAATAGCGAGGGCATAGATGCCGAACGACTGAAACGTTTCAGGCACGGTCAGTCGACTCGGCGGCATCCACCCCCACCCCTCTACAAGTCCATATAGTTGAATGTTCGTTATGAGCCCAAACAGGATAATGCAGAAACAAGCGGTAAGAAGCCCCACCCGACGACGGGGCACGAGACTGGCCACAGCCACCGTCAGGATATACAACACCGCGAAGGGACTCTCGATCCCCCCGGTCCGAATAACCAGTACTGTTTCAAGGAGAAAGTCGATCCCTACCTGAACCCCAAAAAGTATCGCGAGGGCTGTCTTGGAAGTGAGCGTACGAAGCAGAAGGACGGAAGGAATCGTCAGGAGGCACGTAACAATGATCAGGGTGTAGAACGTCTCAACCCGCCCGACCTTCCCGATTTGAAACGCGAGCGACAGCCCCAACATCAGGGTCACGAAGGCCATCCGCAGCCCCATGATCCAATAGAGTCGTGTGCGCAAATTATTCATGAGTAGAAGACCACCGGGGCGAGAAGAAGATCGGCGGGGCAGGAAAAGAGATGCGCCTCGTTCATTCTCCTCGGATTTGGACCCGGAAACTGGGCCGATGCACATCTAACGAGGCGCCGGGTGATTTGGCCAGAAAAAGACTTCAAGTCTGTCACGGAGTTGGGCACAAGGCAACTCCGTGACAGGAATGGACTGAACGCCGTCCTCTACCCGATTGCTTCCGACATTTTGAAGATAGGAAGGTACATTGCAACCACAATAAACCCAATCACAATCCCCAGGAACACCATCATGATGGGTTCCAGCAACGACGTGAGTGAGGCGACGGCCTGATCGACCTCGTCCTCATAGAAATCTGCAATCTTTCCCAACATCGCGTCCAGCGCACCAGTTGATTCACCGACGGCAATCATATGCGTCACCATCTTGGGAAAGACGCCGCTTGCTGCCAAGGGATCGGCGATGGTCTTTCCGCCACTGATACTGACGCGAGCGTTGACCAACGTCTCTTCAATCACTTTATTGCCCGCGGTCTTTGCGCAGATGGTCATCCCGTCCAGAAGTGGCACTCCGCTCGCGAGCAAGGTTCCAAGCGTACGCGTAAACTTCGCGACCGAAGCCTTCCGGATCAGGTCTCCAAACACCGGCGCCTTGAGCAGGAGTTTGTCGATAGCCATTCGTCCCTTGGCGGTCGCATAGTATTTCTTGATGCCAAAGACACCCCCCACAATACTCCCCAACATCACATACCAATAGGATGTAAAGAGGTTGCTGATATCGATGACCAACTGCGTAGGACCCGGCAGCCCCATTTTCCCGCCGGACAATTCACTGAACATTTTCGCGAAGATTGGAATGACCCAAATCATTAAGACGGCGATCACGACCACCGCAACACCGAGGATCGCAGCGGGGTAGATCATGGCAGACTTGATCTGCCCTTTGAGTTTCATCGCTTTCTCGATGTATTTTGCGAGACGCGTCAAGATCGTATCGAGCAAGCCACCCACTTCACCCGCATGCACCAAATTGACGTAAAGATCGTCGAAGACTTTGGGATGGCGCCGCAAGGCGTCCGAAAAGGTCGAACCGGCCTCCACCTGAACCTTCACTTCCCCGATGGTCTCCCGCAGCACCTTATTTTCTGACTGCGTCGAGAGAATTTCGAGACATTGCACCAATGGCAGACCTGCATTGATCATCGTGCCAAATTGTCGCGTAAATACGACCAGATCTTTATCGGTCAGACCGGACCCAAGACTAAGATTGACATTGAATCCGCCAAGGCCGCTCTTTTCTGCGAGGCTCGTGACGACGACGCTTTGCTTGCGGAGCTGATCCACCGCCTCATCTCTAGTTTTCGCGCTTAGCTCGCCTTTCTTGACGGCGCCCGATCTGGTTCGTCCAACATACGCAAAGGTAGCCATAGACAACACTCACCCTTCAATGTGGCCATCATCCTGGCCGGTTGTAGACATCAGGAAATACCTACCAGGCGAGTCTACTGGCCACCCAAAAACCTGTCAAACAAATGCACAATCTCTGCGCAGGTAACGCGTCACGCAGGCACAAGCAATGCAGTGCCTTAGCTGCTGATCACGCTCGTGTGCCTGACGCCTCGGTAGAGATAATGCAACCCGGACAATAGCGTGAAGGAGACCATGCCTAACAAGAGAGGCAGCATAACGGTGAGATCGATCTGGCGGGAACTCAGAAATATGACCATCACGATGTAGGAGAGCTGGAGGAACGTGGTGCCCTTGCCCAAGAAAGTCGGGGTAATGTCCACGCGAGAATCTGTGAAATGCGCGACCGCCGTTCCCAGCATCAGGATCAAGTCTCGGCTGACCACGAGGATAGTGACCCACAAGGGAATCACATGAATCATCGAAAGCGTGATGAATCCGGAAGTGAGAAGCAACTTATCTGCCAAAGGGTCCAGCACGGCCCCGAGCCTGGTATGCTGATTCTTTATTCGGGCGATCGCACCATCCAGCGCATCAGTGAGTCCCGCCACGAGAAGCACAATGAGCGCTTGATTAAATCTGCCATAGACAAGTAACCCGATGTAGCAGGGGATCAAGAGAATACGGAGGATGGTCAAACTGTTGGGGATATTCATATCGTTCGAAACACAGCGGCTTACCGCAGCGGAAGAAAATGATAGGAGGCCGCTGCACGGTTGTCAACGGCTTGCAGTCGGCATGGCGCCACCCTATAATCGAAACCTCAAGCTATAGCATTTGAGCGTCAGGGGGTTCCAATGAGTTCTCTCCCACTGCTTTTCAAAAAAGAAGGACTGATTGAAAAGCACCAGGTTGAAGGAGTAGATCCGAGCGATCGGTATTTCAATCGGACAGTCCTCGTAAATCGAACCGCTTCAGGCTACGCCGCCAAGGTCATGTATGAAGCCCTGGTTGTGGAAGGACACTCGCATCCGACTATAGCCGCTTCAGTACAAGAACTCATCGCGGCGATGCAGGGATTCGGCTTCAGCAAAATGAGAACCCGCGCCAATTTCAAAGGCACGAGGTATCTCGCTGAAAAAGAAACCTGGATCGATTACCAGGATCCAGCATAGTCCGGCTGTCAGGCAGACACAAACTCCCGGTACACCAGATCGTGAATGAGGGGGCGGAAAACCTTTATCTTCTCGTTCCTTCGGCTCGGATGAACCCGATTCGATAACAGCACCACCTCCAATTCGCACAACGGATCAATCCACAGCGACGTCCCGGTGTAGCCGAGATGCCCGAATGACCGCTCAGAAAAACTGGAGCCCGATGATGATGGCGCCGACGGAGTGTCCCATCCCAACGCCCAACTCGATCGAGCGGCAGATTCCTGGCGGGTCGTAAACTGCCCGACAAGTTCCCTCTCCAAAATCGACTCTCTTCCATAATAGCCACACAGCCAGGCTCCGGAAACCGCCAGGACCGATTCGGCAGTCCCGAATAACCCTGCATGGCCCGCGACACCACCCATCGCTGCGGCATTTTCGTCGTGCACCTCTCCACGTAAGAGTCGATTGCGCCACTCATCCTGTTCGCTCGGGGCAATGCGCGATACATCGACAGTTGGACGTACAACGTCAGATTGCGCTCGCCCTACCGTAGGGCGAAACATCATTGGATCGGCCTGTAGCGGTCGAACGATCACCTCTTCACACCAGAGATCCAGCGCCATTCCACTGAGACGTTCCACCAGAAATCCCAGCAACATGAATCCAAGGTCGCTGTAGAGACTTCTTTCTCCGCGCACATAGATCAACGGTTCATCGCGAATCATTTCCAATACATATTGTTTGGCGGGCTGATCCCCGCCAGGAAGCCCAGAAACCATCCCCCTTGCGTCAAGCTGCATGTAATACGGTCGCCATCCTGGCAAACCTGAGCGATGGGTCAAGAGGTCTCGCACCGTTGCCTGACCGATCGGCGCTCCATGAAGTTCGGCTAGCACTTCTTGTACAGGATCCCCAAGGGCAACCTTGGCGCGTTGAATCAAAAGCAATACTGAGGTAACCGTCACCAACGGTTTCGTAAGAGAGGCGAGATCGTAGATAGTGGTGGCTCGTACCGGAAGGCCCGGGGGCGCTGACGATATTCGCCCGGCTGTCACCACACAGACTAGTTCGCCGCGGAGACGCACCGCCAACTGGGCGCCGGGAAAGACACCGTCGTCGACGGCCGATTGCAGCGCCGCCTGAATGACGTGATGGGTAGCCATGGACGAAGTACCTTTGAGTGAGGGAATCGGCTGCTGGCAGGCGGCACGAAGCACAGCAAGAACCGCATCAGTGGGCAAAGATCGGTCAGGTCCAACAGGTCACAACGCCGGGCTCGACTCTCCCTCGAGCTTCTCCTCCGATGCGATCGCGGCGTCATGAAGCGCTTCCTGCTCTTCCACTTCCAGCATACGCTCGAACATCCGTAACGACGCGCGCAACCGTTCAACCATGAGCAGTCGCTGTTTCTGGAGTGAAGAAAGATCCCGCTGCGTATCGGTCAACTCGACCCCTGCTTGACGGATCAACTCACCGGCCTTCAGTTCAGCCTCCTTGATGACGAGATCCGCCTCCCGTTGCGCATTCCGTTTCACATCCTCTGCCAGTGATTGCGCCGAGAGGAGCGTGCTCGACAACGTCGCTTCCGTTCGCTTCAGCTCGGCAAGCTGCTGCTCTAGAAACACGATCTTTTCTCGCTGAACCGCCTGGTCTCGATTCAGCGATTCAATCGTCTGTGCCAGTTCTTCGAGGAAGCGATTGACCTCTTCCTTGTCGTACCCGCGAAAGCTGGCCTTGAACACCATTTGTTGAATATCAAGCGGTGTAATTCTCATGGCATCTCCCATGGTCGTCTCAGTTTATCCTCATGGCGAATTCCTTGAGTGATTGTACAATCGCAATTTGCAGGAATGTGATGATTAGGATCACAATGATCGGGGACACATCCATCCCTATCCGCACCCCGATCCATCGTCGAATTGGCGCCAGGACTGGCTCGGTCACACGATTGAGAAATTGCACAATTGGATTCCATGGGTCCGGATTGACCCACGAGATCAGGGCGCGACCGATGATGACCCACATATAGAGCCATAGCACATAGTCAAGAATGGTCGCCACCGCCGAAAGAACATTGCCTGCGACAAACATCAGCGCCCCAGCTCCTTCGATCGTGTGGTGGCCGCTTCGACCGCTGCCATCAGCGTAGCGCGAAATCCTCCCTGCTCAAGCTGATGAAGTCCGGCGATGGTCGTCCCTCCTGGAGACGCCACTCGATCTTTCAGTTGAGCGGGATGCACCCCCGATTCCAGTACCAGGCGAGCCGCACCGAGCACCGTCTGCGCAGCAAGGAGTTCGGCAGTCTGCCGCGGCAAGCCCATCATCACCCCTCCATCCGCTAACGCTTCAATAGCCTGAAATATATAGGCCGGCCCACTGCCGCTCAGTCCGGTCACTGCATCCATCAATCGTTCCTCAACCAGTACTACTCGACCGACTGATTCGAATACTGTTCGAGCCAGGCGACTGTCATCTTCAGACACCGCACTTCCCAAGGCCAGGGCGGTCATACCCTCCCGGACTAATGCTGGAACATTCGGCATTGCACGAATCACCCGCATCGTCCCTGCAATCTGTTCCGCGATTGCTTGAATCGTTACCCCTGCAGCAATAGAAATCACCAGGGTATGGGCCAGGGTCGGGCCAAGCTCACTGAATACAGCAGGAAGCGTCTGAGGCTTGACCGCCAAGACGACCACATCAGCCCAGGTAACCGCTTCACGGTTGGCAGAACCAACCAGAATGCCGAATTGGCTTTTCAAGCGATCGCGTCGATCGGAAACGGGATCCGTTGCCCATATCGACTCAGCAGAACAGACCTGCCCTGAGAGGAGACCTCCGATCATGGCCTCAGCCATCTGGCCTCCTCCGATGAACGTAATCTTGCTCATAATCGTTTGATTTGGCACACCGCGCTCCCTCACCGGATCTCCTCGAAAACGAGCCGAATCTTCTCTTCGATTGGACCACCCGTTGGCTGATCCATCTCATCGATCAGCCACAGCTATAGCGCCGTCTCTGGGAAACTAGGAAGTATTGTACCCAAACCGCCGAGCAAATGTCAGCGCACAGACCCAGACCTACTCCTATCGGTGAGAGAGCAGAGTGATCCCGCTGACCATCGTCCCATTCACCCTGCCTTCCCTCCGATAGGAGTAAAAGAGCTGATCATGGCAGATTGTACAGAGGTTCACCGATGAAACAGAGGGTAGGGAAACACCCTCTCCTTCCACTTGCCGACGGATCAGGGCCTTGAGATCCAGCCGAGCCTTGTGCCCTTGATAGTCCCGCACTACCGACTTCCAATCTGGCAATCCCATTCGAAGCTGGTCGAGCACAGGATTATCCACTTCATAGCAACAGGGACCGGCTGAGGGTCCAATACTGACTCGCAGATCCGACTGCATCGACCCGAATCTGTTCGCCATCAGCCTAAATGTTTTTGCAACAATCCCGGCGACAGCACCACGCCAACCGGCGTGAATTGCCGCCACGACATGCCTGCGTGGATCATGTACAAGCACGGGGACACAGTCCGCCGTGCGCACCGCCACCGTTACGCCTGGCTGATCGGTCACCAGCGCATCCCATCCGCCAGGGAACCGATCTATCTCGGTGAGTGGACGATCCACCACCAAAGCATCGGTCCCATGCACTTGCTTGACGGACAGCAGCCAACTGCGCCCCTGCTCCTGCGACTGACGTGCCGGTACTCCTACATCGAGTGCCAGCGAACCTGCATGGCCGCGCGTGCCGAAAAAATGCCGGATGCCGTCGCGCGAGGACGCGAAGGCAGGAACCGTGATGACCGCTTCGCTCATGGCTATACTCCGCTGAAACTACTCGCCCCCTATAGGCCCTATCGGCTCAGTCGGCCTGCTTGCGAAGGAAAGTGGGTACATCCCATTCATCGTCGGTAACCGCCGCGGCTCGTTCCATCTGCTCTCTTCCATCTCCCATCCGCCGCAAGAAGGCCGGGCGGTCGAGATCTTTGAAAGGCCGCTCCGCATACGATCGTTCCCCCATCGTCTGGCCGGCCATCGCCTGTTGCCCGCTCCGGGAAGCCCGAGCCGCTGCCACGGGAACTTGAGCAGGTTGCCCCTCCCATTCAAATCCGGTGGCAATCACCGTCACCACCAAGTCGTCTCCCATATCGGGGTTGATCACCTGTCCGACAATGATATTGGCCTCGGGATCGGCCGTCTGTTGAACGATCGTCGCCGCCTCCTCAATCTCGTGCAGCGACATGTTGGGCCCGCCGGTGATATTCAACAACACACCTCGCGCACCCTCCACACTGCCTTCCTCCAACAACGGGCTGCAAATCGCCTTTTGCGCCGCTTCGATCGCCCGATTCGTCCCACGCGCCACTCCCATGCCCATCACGGCACGACCCGTATGAGACATCACGGTACGGACATCGGCAAAGTCCACATTGACATGGCCCGTAGTCGTGATCACATCCGCAATCCCTTGAATGGCCTGCCGGAGGACATCATCGGCCACCTTGAAGGCTTCGAGCAGCGGCGTCGCTTTGTCGACAATACCGAGCAATCGCTGATTCGGGATCACGAGCAGGGTATCCACATGGCGGCGGAGGTCTCGAATCCCTTCATCCGCATGAACCATCCGGCGATGGCCTTCGTAGGAAAAAGGCTTTGTCACAACCCCGACCGTCAAGATACCGAGCTCCCGCGCAATGCTCGCCACGATCGGCGCAGCGCCCGTCCCGGTTCCGCCACCCATCCCCGCAGTCACGAACACCATGTCGGCGCCCTCAAGGCATTCCCGAATCTGATCTTTACTTTCCAATGCCGAGTCCTTTCCGACTTCCGGCTTCGCCCCGGCACCGAGTCCCCTAGTCCGCTCAGGACCCAGTTGAATCTTATAGGACGCCCTCGACCGATCCAACGCCTGCAGATCGGTATTTGCCGCGATAAAATCGACCCGCGCCAATCCGGACATGATCATGGTGTTCAGAGCGTTGCACCCGGCGCCACCGACACCGATCACCTTAATCCGAACGGGGGACACAACATCCTCTTCGAATGAAAACATCAGGACACCTCCCTTAATAGAATTCGCGTAGCGGCCATCCACCGCGCGCAATGGTTAAAAAAACTCGAACATCCAGGACTTCATCCGATCGAATACTTTATTGAACGGCCGTCCACTGCGCAGACCGGCCGTGGCCATCTCCTCAGCGTGGTGCCGGGCATGGAGGAGCAGGCCGACACCCGTGGCATGCATGGGATTGCTGACGATGTCGCGAAGCCCTCCGATCCCACTGGGCGCACCGCGCCGAGCCGGAAGATTCAATATTTGCTCTGTCGCATCGGGCATCCCTTCCAACAACGACGTTCCACCTGTAATCACCGCCCCAGCCCCCAGCACACCCTCATAGCCTGCGCGGGCAATCTCCCGGCGAACCAGCTCAAATATTTCCTCGACCCGCGGCTCAAGAATTTCGGCAATGTCACGGCGTGAGAACGTCCGTGCAGGGCGATCCCCAACCGACGGAACCCCTATGGTTTCATGGCCATGCACCAATCCCGTTCGAGCAATCCCATGCTGCAGCTTGATCTTTTCGGCCTCGGTCTGAGAGGTCAGCAGCCCAATTGCGAGATCTTTCGTCAAATTCTGTCCGCCGATCGGCAAAACCGCAGAATGCCGAATGCTCCCGTCGAAGAAAATGGCGAGGTCGGTCGTTCCACCTCCGAGATCGATCATTACGACCCCCAGATCGCGCTCTTCCCGACTGAGGACCGCCTCACTGGAGGCCAAAGGCTGCAACACGATATCCACAACATCGAGCCCCGCGCGATTCACACATTTGATGATGTTCTGCGCTGAAGTCACCGCGCCGGTAATCACATGGACGTTGACTTCAAGACGGTTCCCGGACAGACCCAACGGCTCCCGCACCCCCTCTTGCCCATCCACCATGAACTCACGCGGCAGCACATGAAGAATCCGCCGTTCATGGGGGACGACTGCCAGGGTCCGCGCGCTTTCGATCGCACGCTGAATGTCTTCCCGCGACACCTCTGCCTTTTTGAGCGCCACAACCCCCTTGCAGTTCTCCGCAGAGATGTGGCTCCCGGCGATGCCGGTATAGACAGAATTGATCTGGACCGCCGCCATCAGCTCGGCTTCCTCTACCGCCTTCTTGATCGATTCCACAGTACTCTCGATATCGACCACGACGCCTTTGCGAAGCCCTCGCGATGGGCTGGATCCGACCCCGATGATGTTGAGTGCCCCCTCATCCGTCACTTCCGAAACGATGGCGCAGATCTTGGTAGTCCCAATATCCAACCCAACAAGAATTTGATCACGCTTTGGCACAGCCCTCACACCCTTTCCCGTACAATGACACGGTTGTCATAACGCAAATCGATCTCGGTCACCTCGCGCTTCCGACCTTCGGAGGAGGCAGTCTTAAAAGACGGTTTCACTTTCCGGAATCGCTCCCACTGATCAACCAGAGAATCGTCACCAAACTGAAATCGCACTCCATTGGCTGACGCCACCACATTCACCGGATTCGCGAGATCCACTTCAACCCGCCCATCGAGGGTACTGGCGATAAGCTTGGCCAGCACGACCCCGGACTGAATTGCATTGCGAACACGGGCCTCGCCGCGTTGAATGGTCTGAAACTCCAGCCCGGTCAACAATGGCAGCGTTTCATCATCCTGACGGCCCAACATGGCTAGAAGATATCCGCTCTCATCGCTCAACCAATGGTCCGTGCCCATCCGAATAATGGCAGCCGGCGTACGTTCCAATACGGTGACATGCAGCAGATGCGGCGGCCTACGTTCGATCGTCGCCTCCTTAATCCAGGCATGCGCCTGCACTCGCTCGGCGAGAAACGCTGTGCTGACTTGATGGAGCCCCACGCCTGGCTTCAAGACGAGCCGTTCCAACACTTCCGGCCTCGTCACATGGTGAATGCCCTCGACTTCTATCTCGCGGATTTCCAACCAGTCCTGCAGAACCGGTCCCATCTCTTGCGTGGCCGCAGTCAGCCCCCAAGCCAACACTGCAAGACCAACGATCCATTGTCCTATGCGCAACGCACGTCGCCACCGCGAGACAAGCTTTCCCCGACGCTCCTGTTGTCGCTGATCTGAAACCTGACTGGCACGCGCGCCCTTCCATTGATTCACCCGAGGGCCAACATCACGAACCGCTTTCTTCCGCAAAAAACCCTTCACGGCATGCTCCCTTCCGCTGACGAACGGTCATGGCGGGCTGCGCGAACAAGGGCCGATTCGAGAATCCGCTCGGTCAGCTCGTCATAGTCGATTTCAACTTGCGCCGCGGCCATCGGCAATAAACTTGTTTCGGTCATGCCCGGCGCCGTATTAATCTCCAGCACAACAGGACGGCCCCGCGGCGTGATCCGGAAATCGACCCGAGCCGCACCTTCACAACCCAGCACCTCATAGGTACGCAGCGCCAACATCCGAATCTGCCTGCTTATCGCCGCGTCCAAAGGCGCAGGGCAAAGGTACTGGGTTTTCCCCTTTTCATACTTCGCAGAAAAATCGTAAAAACCGCCTGGCGCAACAATTTCCACAGCAGGAAGCACCAGCGGGGAGGCATGCTGCCGCCCAAGGATCGACACCGTGACCTCATGCCCAGGGATGTACGCCTCGACCATGGCATCCACGTCGTAGCGATGGGCCAAGGCCAGGGCATCACGCCATTGCGCCGGCTTCCGCACGATAGTGACGCCGATCGTGGACCCTTGCGACGCGGGCTTCACCACGACGGGCCAGCGTAATTTCGCCGCACGCATCGCAGTGGTGCGCGAAACTTCTTCTCCACGCTTCACCACTGTGCCGCCCGGCACAGGAATGCGCGCTGAGGCCAAGAGGGTTTTCGTCGTGACTTTATGCATGCCGATCGCACTGGCCTGGATACCGGATCCGGTGTAGGGAACTCCAAGGGTTTCCAAAAACCCTTGGATCGAACCATCTTCCCCGCCCGGTCCATGCAAGGCGAGAAACACTAGCTCGATCTTCTGGTCGCGCAAATCACGAAAGAGCATCGGTCCTACATCAATGGTCACCGCGTTGTAGCCGCGGCGGGCCAGCGACCGATGCACTGCAGTGCCAGTCCGGAGCGACACATCGCGCTCAGCCGATTGCCCCCCCATCAGCACCCCGATACGGGCGCGGGTCAGAAGAGGTCGTTTTGACAGCTGAGGCTCGTTCATACCGCTAGGCCTCTCCCACAATTTTGAGTTCAAGATCTAACCGCACGCCCGCCAGCCTGCGAATAGCGCTGCGGACCTTCCCGATCAATGCCGTCACATCCGCCGCGCGCGCCTGCCCACGATTCACCATGAAGTTGGCATGTTTCATCGAAACCTCCGCATCGCCGACGCGTGCACCCTTGAGGCCAACCGCCTCAATCAGCCGGCCGGCGGAATCGTTCGGAGGGTTCTTAAACACACAACCGGCACTCGGCAACGCGAGCGGTTGTGTGTCCCGCCGATAATGAAGGTAGTCCTTGACCACTCGCTCGATCTCAGATCGAACCCCCTCCTTCAACTGAATCCACACCCCGACGACGACGCCACGCGGCAACAAAGCCCGTCGATACTCGAACCTCACCTGGGTTGCTTCCACCTCCACGAGCTGGCCCTTCATGTTCACCATGCGAACAGCCTTGACCGAATCCTTCATTTCACCTAGCTTCGTTCCGGCATTCATCACCACACAGCCGGCCACAGTCCCGGGAATTCCCGCAGCCCATTCCAATCCCGCGAGGGAATGACGAATGGCGTATCCAATCAATGTCGGCATCCCAACTCCCCCTTCGGCATAGAGCACGGACCCCGGTTCTTCCTTGATTTCCCGCAACCGCACCAGGCTCATCACGATGCCGCGGATTCCCCCATCCCGGACTAATAAGTTTGTCCCGCCCAGGACAAACAACGGGATCTTGCGCCTGCGCGCCTGCTGGACGACCAGACAGACATCTTCAATATCAGCCGGTTCAACCACGACATCCGCCGGCCCTCCGATCTTGAACGAGGTGTAGTCGCTCAACGGAGCCTGGAAGGATACGGATCCCCGGAGGCCCGCTACCGCAGCCCGGACATCCGCCTGCGTGAACTGCGCATGAGCTTTCGCAGCTGTCGTGATACATCGGACACCTCGCTTCATGGCCATCATCCGGCGGGGGCCAATCGGGCTAATAGCCCAACCCCCGTCTTCCAAATATCCCCCGCCCCTAATGTAATGACGAGATCCCCCGATTTCAGATGGGGCAATACCTGATCCACCAACTGCTCCTTGTGTTCCACAAAGGTTACGGACGGATGGCCGGACGCACGAATAACGTCGGCCAACTTGGCTCCGGACACTCCGGGAATCGGCTGCTCTCCTGCCGCATAAATATCAGCTAAGAACAATATGTCTGATTGGTCAAACGACTTTGCAAAATCCTCCAGGAGATCTCGCGTCCTGGTATAGCGATGCGGCTGAAAGAGCACCACCAGCCGCCGGTCCTTCCAGCCTTGCTTCGCTGCGGCGAGGGTGGCCTTGATCTCGGTTGGATGATGCCCGTAATCGTCCACGACCATAATCCCATTGGCTTCCCCGCGCAGATGAAAGCGGCGCTCGACCCCGGCATAGGCTGCCAGCGCTTTTCTGATGAGATCCACCGGCACATCCAATTCGATGCCGATCGCAATCGCCACAAGCGCGTTGGAAACATTGTGCCGCCCTGGCACAGCCAGGCGGAACGGACCCAAATTGCGCCCACGGAACTGCGCCCGAAACTCAGCGCCCCATTGGTTCAAGCTGATCTCTGTCGCAAAGAAGTCAGGCGTGACACCTTCACGCTCACTGAGCCCATAGGTCTGATAGCGTTTCACGATGTTCGGAAAGAGCGCTCTCAGCCGATCATCGTCGGCACACAATACGGCCAACCCATAGAACGGCACCTTATTAATAAACTCGAGAAAGCACTCGTTGATGCGTTCCATGCTGCCGTAGTGATCCAGATGTTCCCTGTCGAGATTCGTGACCGCGACAACGGTCGGAGACAGACGAAGAAACGACCCGTCGCTCTCATCGGCTTCCGCCACGAGGAGCTCGCCTCGGCCAAGGCGGGCATGACTTCCCAACGCATTCACTTTGCCACCGATCACCATCGTCGGATCCAGCCCTCCCTGAGCCAGCACATTAGCGACCATCGACGTCGTCGTGGTTTTTCCATGAGCGCCGGCAATGGCAACCCCAAATTTCAGCCGCATCAGCTCCGCAAGCATCTCGGCCCTGGGAATCACGGGAATCTGCTTCGACTTTGCGACCACGACCTCGGGGTTCTGTGCCGACACAGCGGAAGAAATGACCACCACTTGGGCCTCCCCCACATTCGACTCCTGATGGCCGACAAAGATGCGCCCACCAAGTTCTTCCAATCTTCGCGTCGTATCAGAAGCCTGCAAGTCCGAGCCTGTCACCTTGTACCCCAACGTCAGCAGCACCTCGGCGATGCCGCTCATCCCCGACCCCCCGATCCCGACTAAGTGAATCTGTTGCGTCTTGCGAAACATTGGCGCGCGCCTTACTCCACCAACCGGTGGATACGACTGTGACCCCTGTCCACGTTGCCCAGTGCCATTAGCTTCCTGCCTCTCCAACAGACCGGTTGACATCATGATGTCCTCCCATGAGTGCGTAACATTCGCGGACGATGACCTCGGCTGCGTCGATTTTCCGCAGAGAAAGACTGGCTTCCCCCATCGCTCGCAATCGCGCAGGATCCCCGAGAATGCCCGCCACTGTGCGGACCAACAGGGAGCCGGTGAGCATAGATTGCGTGAGCAGCACGGCAGCTCCGGCTGCTTCCATCACCTTGGCATTCTTCGTCTGGTGATCGTAGATGGCCGAAGGCAACGGAATGAGAATGGCCGGTTTTCCACAGGCCGTAAGTTCCGCTACCGTCATGGCTCCCGCTCTCGCCACCACAAGATCCGCCTGCCGCAATGCGGCAGGCATGTCATAGATAAACGGCACGACTTGTTGCTCAAAGCCGGTGCGACGATAGGCCTCAGCCACCCGCGCATGGTCGGACTCGCCGGTCTGATGGGTCACAGTGAGCTGTGGTATCTGTGTCATCAGATCGGGCAATCCTTCTGTCACCGCTGCATTCATCGCCTTCGCGCCCTGACTTCCCCCGAAAATCAGCAGATGCAGTGGTCCCAATTTCTCCCTGCTCTGCCGCATGCCGTCCAAAAACGCTTTGCGAATTGGAGTCCCCACCACGCGTACCTTAGAACGATCGAATGAACCAGCCGCCGATTCGAATGCAAGAAAGACGCGCTGAGCAAACGGTCCCACCGCTTTGTTGGCTGCCCCGGGATTTGCATTCGGCTCAAGAATCACACGCACTACTCCGGCCAACGCTGCAGCGAGCAACATCATCGGACTCGTATACCCGCCGACCCCGATCACCAAATCAGCCCGTCTGGCACGCAGGATTCTCAGGCTCTGCCACAAACTGACCGGCGTGGCGCACAGCCCCGTCAGCGCCCCGAACAGACCCTTGCCCATCACTGGCTGGGCACTGATCAACGCCAGCTCGAATCCTTCGTGGGCAAGCACCTTCGACTCGAGTCCACGCGCCGTCCCCACGAAGAGGATCTTGGCCCCGGGATCGTACCGGAGAAACTCTCGCGCCAACGCCACAGCCGGATAGAGATGGCCACCAGTTCCTCCTGCTGCTATGACAATCGTCATCCGTGATTCAACCCATCGCGCCCACTTCGAGACCCACCAGCATGCCGGTCGCGAGAAATACTGAGCAAGATCCCCACGCCGATCAGACTGACCACTAACGACGACCCTCCATAACTCACGAACGGCAAGGTGAGTCCTTTCGTCGGCAAGAGCCCCGTCACCACCGCGGCATTCACCAGCGCCTGGCTGCCGATCAACAGGGTAATGCCCAGACCCAGATAGCGGCCGAACGGTACCCGCGCGCGCGCGGCGATTTGAAACCCGCGCCACACAAAAAATGCGAATAACAGGATGATTGCGGCGGTGCCGACGAGCCCCAGTTCTTCTCCGACCAGCGCCAAGACAAAGTCTGTATGCGCCTCCGGGAGGAAGTAGAGCTTCTGTTTGCCCTCGCCCAATCCCACCCCGAACGAACCGCCGCTGCCGAAGGACAAGAAGGACTGCGTGATTTGAAACCCGGCATCCGACGCATCCTTCCATGGAGCCAGAAAGGTCATAAGCCGTTGGCGTCGATAACTGGACCCCAGGACCAGCGCCAGCACGACTGGAATCGCACAAAGGCCTAAGGCCAAGAGATGGGAGAGGCGCGCCCCGGCGAGAAAACACATCCCGACCGTCACCAGCCCAAGCACCACGACCGTCCCAAGATCCGGCTCCAGCAACACCAGTCCGCTCAACAGTCCGATCACGATCAGGGCCGGCAGAAGTCCGATACGAAACAACGTGATCTTGTCCCCTTTTTTGGTCAGATATGCCGCCAGATAGATGACTGCCACGAGCTTGACCATCTCCGCCGGCTGCACCGAGATGAATCCCAACCGCAACCATCGCCGCGCCCCCTTGGCCGCCACACCAAGCGACGGCACCAGCACCAAGATAAGCAGCAGTACGATGCAGGCCAACATCGGGATGGAGAGCTTCTTCCAGAACGTGTAATCGATACGCGACGTGAGGTGCATCAACAGCAAGCCGAACGCGAGCCAGGCGATCTGCCGCTTCAGAAAAAATCCGGGATCCTGAAACCTGTTGCCCGCCACAATGGCGCTTGCGCTGAACACCATGACCAGGCCCACCAACGCCAGGATCATGGTGACCGCTAGAAGCGTATGATCCGCCGCTACCCGTTGTTTGCCCGACCGTTGGCTGGTCTGGGACCATGGGAGCGCCAGAGTCCCCGCTGATCGATGCCCCATTGCTCAGAACCGCCCCTCCCCCGCTTTGCACGTCACGCCGGTAAGGCATGTACCAATGCCTTGAATTGACGGCCACGGTCTTGATAGTCCGCAAACATGTCGAAGCTGGCACAAGCCGGGGATAACAACACGACGTCACCCGGCGATGCCCCCTGCGCGGCACAATCCACGGCGTCCCGCAAGGTGGAAGCCTCAGTCAGCGTGGCGACACCTTCCCACGCCTTCCGCAACAGCGGCGCCGCTTCCCCTATCAGAATCACACGCGTGACTCGCCGACTGACCGCCTGAGCGAGTCGCGAAAAGTCACCACCCTTATCCCGCCCACCGGCAATGAGCCAAATCTGGTGATCGATACTTTCCAGCGCCTTGAGCGTAGCATCGACATTCGTCCCCTTCGAATCGTTGACAAATCGGACCCCCCGACGCTCGCGAACGATTTCAAGGGCATGCTCGAGTCCTGGAAATGTCGCGAGGACACGGCGAATCACATCGAGAGGGCAACCGCACAGCAAGCCATAGGTCGCAGCCGCCATGACGTTCTCCACGTTATGGTTGCCGATGATGCGGATCTCACTTCGACGACAGATCTCTTGCCGTACCCCGGTGACCGTCGTCACGATCCGGTCGTCTTCTAGGTAAGTTCCTCCGGCTAAATCACCGCCGAGCGTCGACGTGGTCGTAAACCCCAAGCGTTTCCCAGGGACGCGATGTCGCAGCGCGGCCACACGGCTATCGTCAAGGTTGAACAGCGCAAAATCCGATGCCGTTTGATTTTCGAAGATCCGCTGTTTAGCCGCGATGTATTCGTCCAGCGACTCATACCGGTCCTGGTGATCGACCGTCACGTTGAGCAGGGCCGCAATCCAGGGATGGAATCGATCGATTGTTTCCAGCTGAAAACTGGAGACCTCGACGACGAGATAGTCGAACGGACTCGGCTTTCCCGCCTGACCGGCGCGAAGGTCTTCCACCGCCGCCTCGCTCAAAGCGGTGCCCAAATTTCCTCCGACAAACGCCCGCTTCCCGCTCTCGGCGAGAAATTTGCCAATCAAGGTCACAGTCGTGCTCTTGCCATTGGTGCCCGTGATGGCAAGGAGCGGGCTTCTGAAAAACTGAGAGGCCAGCTCCAATTCGCCGATCACCTTCACGCCGCGCCGACGCACCGCTTCGAGCGGGGCCAGTCGATAGGGTACTCCGGGGCTGATCACCACCAGGTCCGCCTCGTCGAGTGACGACTCGTACTGTGCCCCGACGGTCACGCCCACGTGATCGCGGTCGATGCCGCCGAGGACTGCCGCCAGCTCAGTCGATTCCTTCCGATCGGCCACCGTGACACGTGCCCCCGCTGCCTGGAGCAACCGGCAAGCCGCGACACCGCTTCTGGCAAGCCCCATGACCGTGACACGCGCTCCAGCCAATTCCACTGCCGTCTCTCCTACCATGCCATCACCGCAGCTTTAAGGTACTCAGGCTCAGTAATGCCAACAAAATGGCAATGATCCACAAGCGCACCACAACCTTGGGCTCCTCCCACCCCTTCATCTCAAAGTGATGATGGATGGGCGCCATGAGAAAAATTCGTTTCCCGCGTGCCTTGAACGAGATCACCTGAAAAATGACCGAGACCGCTTCAATCACAAACACTCCGCCGACCATCAGAAGCAGCAGCTCGTGCTTGCTGATCACAGCAACCGTGCCCAGCGCTGCCCCCAGCGGAAGCGAGCCCACATCCCCCATGAATACGGAAGCCGGATAGGTGTTGAACCACAGAAATCCAAGACTTGCCCCCAAAATGGAGGCGGTGAACACCGCAAGTTCACCCGCGCCTTCGATGTGCGGAATGAGCAGATAGTCCGACATGAGCCGATGGCCGGCGACATAAGCCACGATCGTATAGGCCAATGACGCGATCATGACCGGGCCAATCGCGAGCCCATCGAGACCGTCGGTCAGATTGACGGCATTAGAACTCCCGACAATGACGATTACAGCAAAGGCGACATACATCCAGCCGAGATCCGGAACGAAATTCTTGAAAAATGGGATGCTGAGCTTGGTCGTATAGCCGGGCAGGAAATAGAGGACGAGTGCGATCGCCAAGGCCATCGCCACTTGCGCCGTGAATTTCTGTCCCGCCGTCAACCCTTTCGATTGGGCCTTGATGAACTTGAGATAGTCATCGGCAAATCCTATCGCCCCAAACCCCAGCATGGCGGCGAGCACAAGCCAGACATACGGCTTCGCGATATCGCTCCACAAGAGCGTCGAGAGGACCACTGCGAAGAGGATGAGAATCCCCCCCATCGTAGGCGTGCCGCTCTTCGCCAGGTGGCTTTTGGGACCGTCGCCGCGAATCTGCTGGCCCAGCTTAATGTCTTGTAATTTCTTGATCACCCAGGGGGCCAGCACAAAGGCAATCAAGAACGCCGTCACGGCCGCATAGATGATCCGAAAACTCAAATACCGAAAGACGTTCAGGAATGAATAATCCGCATGAAACGGATACAGCCAGTTATAGAGCATGCGATCTTTACCTTAAAAATGAGTGGGCCTATCCGACCAACCCGTGAGTCGAATGGACGCCGACTCCTTACGATGCCTGCTTAGTAACTGCCCTCATCCCCGTCAGAACCTGCACAACCTGCTCCATTTTCATCCCGCGAGAGGCCTTCACCAACACCACGTCACCTTGCCGTACAATCCTCTTGAGGCGATCAGCCGCCGCCGCCGCATCCACCACTTCATCTATCTGCGAACCTGCCATCCCGCCCTGCCGGGCGCCTTCCCCAAGTTCACGCCCCAACGTCCCGCAGACGATCAGCCGCGACAGCCCTTGCGCAGCTAGAAACTCCCCAACGTCCCGATGCATCCGGACTGTTTCAGAGCCGAGCTCTAACATGTCTCCCAGCACGGCAATCCGTTCGCGCGCAGGACTCCACTGGGCCAGCAATTGGAGCGCAGCTTTCATCGACGCGGGGTTGGCGTTGTAGCAATCGTTGATGATATGGACGCCGTGATGGGTCACCACCTGCGATCGCATCGCGGCGGGACGGAATCGGCCCAACCCTTGGGCAATCATCGACCCGGACAAGTTCAACGAGACGCCCACGGCCACCGCAGCGAGCGCGTTGATGACGTTGTGCGTGCCATGCACCTTGATCCGAACGATCGTGGGACGGCTCTTTCCAGGGAGGTGCAAGCGAAAGGTCGTGCCTTGGCGCGCATCGGACATGATCCCGCTCGCACGAACATCGGCCATCTCCGACAATCCAAACGACATGACGCGACACTGCGCGCGCGCGGCGAGGTAGTCGAAGTAGGTATCGTCGGCATTCAGAATCGCCATGCCATCGGCCGGAAGCATGTCCAATAATTCCGCCTTCGATTGCGCCGATCCTTCCATGCTTCCCAAAAACTCGAGATGATCGGGGCCGATATTGGTGATCAACCCGATCGTGGGCCTGACAATCTCACAGAGCCGGGTCGTCTGCCCCTGCTGATCCACACCCATCTCAATGACGGCTGCCTGATGGCGAGCCGTGAGCCGAAACAGGGTAGAGGGTACGCCGATCCGATTGTTGAAATTCCCCTCGGTCTTCAGCACCGACCACCGCTGAGCCAGCACCGATGCCACCATATCTTTCGTCGTCGTCTTACCGTTGCTTCCGGTCACCGCCACCATGGGAATAGTGAACCGGCTGCGATAATGTGTCGCTAACTGCTGGTAGGCAAACAGCGGATCCCGCACACCGAAGAGAAAGGGCGCAGACGGTCCCTCGATCCGGCGTACCGCTGCGGAGCGAGGAGGAAGGCGGTACTCATCGTGGACGATGGCTCCCGCTGCACCCTTCGCAAGTACGTCCGGCACAAACTCATGACCGTCGAACCGATCGCCTCTGAGCGCAACGAAGAGGTCGCCGCGGCGGATCGATCGGGAATCCGTGCCGACCTGTCTGATCCGACGCTTCCCCGATAACGCGTCTTGCCCCGCAAGAACTTTCACGCTGATGACTTCTCGTAACTCCTCAATCGTAAAGAGTCCCATTAATTCCTTATCCTGAGGGATTCCGGCTGTAGCCTGGGTTTTCACGCGCAATCCCGCAATTGCTGAATCGCCTCGCGAGCCACCTCACGGTCGTCAAAATGAAACTTCTTGGTGCCGATGATTTGATAGTCCTCATGTCCCTTGCCGGCGATGAGCACCATATCGTCTCGACGCGCTTCGTGGATGGCTGCGCCGATCGCCTCACGGCGATCCGGCACCATGTGATACTGCACATGATTGCGGAGCGCCAACGCATCGCGCACGCCGATCTCAACCTCATGGAGGATCGCCATCGGATCCTCGGTTCGAGGGTTATCCGACGTCAGGATCACCACATCGCTGTATTCCACGGCGGCACGACCCATCTTGGGACGCTTCCCTCGATCCCGATCGCCACCGCAGCCGAACACCGTAATGATCCTCCCGGTCTTCAACGTCTGGGCTGCCGTCAGCAGACGGAGAAGCGCATCCTCTGTATGAGCATAATCGACGACGACGGTAAAATCTTGCCCGGAACAGACCCGCTCGAAGCGACCAGGGACATTGGTAATCTGGGTGGCCGCTTCGCAGACCTGATCGGATGTCGCTCCACTATGCAGCGCCACTCCAATCGCTCCCAATAAGTTATAGACGTTGTGCTCCCCGACCAACCGGCTCTCGACCGCAAACGATCCCGCTGGAGTTGACGCGGTAAAAGTGGTCCCGGCAAGGGAGAGACGCACTCGTTCCGCCTTGATATCGGCCTGGTTCTTAATGGCATAGCCCCAAGCCGGCACAGGGCAGGCTGCTCGGATCGCACCCCCTCTGGGATCGTCCAAATTGACAATCGCGCGTTTCCCGGTCTTCTTCCCTCCGGCCAATCCGGTAAAGAGCCGCAGCTTTGCCTCAAAGTACTCGTCCATAGTGTGATGAAAGTCGAGGTGGTCCTGCGTAAGGTTCGTAAAAACCGCCACGTCATACTCGCATCCCGCTGTCCGGTCTAACGCAAGCGCGTGGGACGACACTTCCATCACAGCGGCATTCAGTCCACCATCGACCATCTTCGCCAAGAGTGCTTGAAGATCGAGTGCGCCGGGCGTCGTGTGGGAGGCAGGAATCGTCTCCTGCCCGATCTGGTAACCCACTGTGCCGATCAATCCAACCCGCCGGCCGATTCCTTCCAATAATGATTTGCAAAGATATGTCGTCGTTGTCTTCCCATTCGTGCCCGTCACACCGATCATCTTAAGATGGGCGGAAGGATCTCCGTGAAACCGGCTACCGAGAAGGCCGAGCGCCTTGCGTGAATCGGCCACCCCCACGAACGGTACCGGCCCCGAAGCCAGAGCCGTCTGCGCGACCACCGCAACCGCGCCGGCCTTGATGGCCTGTTCGACAAATCTGTGACCGTCGACGCGCTCACCCTTGACCGCAACAAAGAGACTCCCGGCCGTCACAGCCCGCGAATCGTCCGTGATCGCATGCACCGGGAGGTTCACATCGCCGCGCTGCTCCAGAATCTCGACCTGCCCGCGAAGCACCGCGAGCAACTGCATGAGGGTGATGGGATTACGCGCCATAGGCTTTCAGTGATCCTTCATCGCCAGTGCGATTTTCACCGTGTCGTCTCTGGACACACCAAGATAGTTGAGCACCTGCTCCCCAACCTGCCGAAAGACCGGCGCCGCCACAGTCCCGCCCCAGGACTCGCCTTGAGGCTCATCCAGGATCACAATCATCGCCAGCCGAGGAGATTCGGCAGGCACATACCCGACAAACGATCCGACAAACTGAGTGGAAGAATAGGCGCCGGTTCGCGAATCGATTTTTTGCGCGGTCCCGGTTTTCCCTGCCACGCGGAAACCCGGGATGGCCGCCTTGGTTCCGGTCCCATTCGTCACAACGCCTTCCAATATCGTCGTCAGCGTCCTAGCCGTCTCCGGTGACACGACGCGCCGTTTCACTTGTGGCAGTACTTCTCTGAGTACGCGACCTTTCTGGTCGCGCACTTCGGACACCACGTAGGGCTTCATCATGACACCACCATTGGCGAGCGCCGCTACTGCCGATACCATCTGGAGAGGCGTTACACCGACCTCTTGTCCTATCGAAATCGACGCCAGCGATCGGCGCCCCCAGTCTTTGGGCGCCTTCAACAGTCCGTTCACTTCGCCCGGCAAATCGATCTCAGTACGTTGACCGAATCCGAACACTTGAAGGTAGCGATAGAGCCGTTGCTCTCCGAGGGCCATCCCGACTTTAGCGACGCCGATGTTGCTGGATTTCTGAATCGCCTCAGAAAACGTCATCCAGCCCAATTTGTCATGGTCATGAATCGTCGTGTTCGCGACTACCATACGGCCGTTTTCACCAAAGACCATTGTACTGGGCGTCATCACTTTCTCTTCAAGCGCTGCGGCTCCAACCACTATTTTCATGGTCGACCCAGGCTCGTACGTATCCGTCAAAGCCCGATTGCGCCACCGATCTGGCGTCAGCGCGGCCACGACATTCGGGTCGAATCGTGGACTGACAGCCATCGCGAGAATCGCACCAGATTGCGGTTCCATGACGATGATCGTCCCGGACTTGGCATGAGTATGGGTGACGGCCTCTTCGAGTTCTTTTTCTGCAATATATTGAATGACCTCGTCGACGGTCAGCGTAAGAGCATGACCCGGCGTCGGCGCTTGCTCCGCCACACCCTTAGGAAACACCGTGCGGCCGAACGCATCCCGCTGCAACACGGTGACTCGCTTTTCTCCATGCAGGTGCGAATCGTATCGGCGCTCGAGGCCCTCAAGTCCTTGCCCGTCCATTCCAGAAAATCCGAGGACATGGGCCAGCAACGGGCCCTTGGGATAATACCGCCGCCCCTCCATCACCACACCGATGCCGTCCAAGGACAATTGTTCAAGCCGCCGGCCTTGCTCAGGATCGAGCTTTCGCGCTAACCACACAAAGCTCTTATCTTGCCGCAGCTTTCTCTCAAGCTCTTCGCTTCGAATATGGAGCACCGGAGAAAGGTGACGGGCGACGATCGACGGGCTCTCCATCGACGTTGGTACGCCGAACACGGATGGTACCTCCATGTTCATGGCAAGCACTTTGCCGTGCCGATCCAATACCATGCCTCTGGCTCCCTCGAAGGACTCAGTCTTTTGATGTTGCCGATCGGCCTTGGCCGTGAGTTCTGCAGCTTGAAGCACTTGGAGCGTGACCAGCCGGAATAGAATGATGCCGAACCCGCAGAAGAGCAGGAACAGCATCAGATAGCGACGACCGCGAGAAGGGCCGGAAGTCACTCGTTCCTCCTCCCGGTTGGATCATGTCTCGCTAGACGGACTTGCACTATGGGTGGGAGTACCGGGACCGGAGCGTCTTCCTGCAGATGCACCATCAGCACTTGTCCCTGCTGTGGCGGAATGAGCCCCAACTTTTCCGTCGCCACCTTCGCGATTCGCTCCGGAGCCGTCAGCGCAGAAAACTTCACTTGCAATTGATCCCGCTCTCTCTCTAGCAATACTTTTTGAGTTTTTAACCGTTCGATCTGATAACCCACCCGAACGACATCGACGCGTTCCCACACAAACATAAAGACCAGCAGCACGCCGGCCACAATCGTCAACATCTTCATGAGTGACCCTCCTTGGACACCCGCTGAATAACCCGCAATTTGGCACTGCGGGAGCGGGGATTCCGGTCTGATTCTTCTCTGGTAGAAACCTGCGGCTTCTTGGTGAGCACGACCAATGCAGTATCCTCCTTACCGGAGAGCGCCCGAAACGTATGCTTCACAATCCGATCTTCGAGCGAGTGAAATGAAATCACACAGACGCGGCCGCCGGGAGACAGAACATCCACCGCATCGCGCAATGCCGATTCGAGGCAATCAAGCTCCTGATTCACTGAAATACGAAGGGCTTGGAAGGTGCGGGTAGCACAGTGAAGCCGGCCATGCCGATAATTTGCAGGGACAGCCCCCTCGATTACGGAGACCAACTCCTTCGTTGTCCCCAACGGATGGCGTTCACGCGCGCGGACGATGGCACGAGCAATTCGCCGGGAAAACCGTTCTTCGCCGAACTGAAAAATCGCGTCGGCCAACTGCGCTTCCGGCCACCGATTGATCAGATCAGCTGCGGTCCCGTCTATGGATTGATCCATGCGCATGTCGAGAGGCCCATCCTGTTGAAAGCTGAATCCGCGCGCTGGTTCATCGAGTTGAGGCGAGGACACGCCGAGGTCAAAAACAATTCCGTCGACCTGCGCCAATCCCTGTTCCGATAGATGTTGTTTCAATTCCATGAAATGACCATGCATCAAAATTGCGCGAGTGCCGAACCGCGAGAGCCTTTGTCGACTAGCCTCAATGGCCGACCTGTCCCGATCGAGACCGACAAGTCTCCCATCAGGGCCACTTCCCTCAAGCAGTTTCTCAGCATGCCCACTGTATCCCACCGTACAATCCAGGAAAATATTCCGCCCATCACCTAGAAGCCAATACAGCACCTCTGAAGGCATGACAGGAGAATGCCGATCATCCATAGATTAGAACTATCCAGACTCACCCACTTTCTCCCACCTTCGGCGCAGTATACACTCACTCAAAGACTTGTCAATAGCGAATTCATGGACTTACGAGACTCTTCTTGCTGCTCGCTCGATCCTTGTCCTCACGACAAAGTATCTTGAGTTTTTGAAGATGCCGGCAGCTGATACCGCTGTCCAAAAGAGGGTGTAGCAAGGATATTCCACCCGCAAAATACTGAGCGAGAGGAAGTTCTGGCATGAACGTAGCGACAATTGCAGTCTCCGCGAGTGCTACCCCCGGTCAATAATGCAAAGCAGGCTGGTTTGATTGCATTTTCCTGGTTTCAGGGGGAGAATGTACCTGTGCAAATTAGGCAACATCTCTTCCTCATTATGGCCATCACATCCGGCTGGCTCCTCCCAAATCTTACCCAATCCGCCTCAACCATTTACTACTGTCCCGATCGCAAGTCTGACCAGCAATATTCATCAAGGCCGGCGCCAGGCTGTGTACCCCTCGTCGACGAGAAACAGCCAAGCCAGGGCGACGATTCGCTGCAGCCTCAACGCGTACCAACAGATTTCAAAATTGACAACCTCCAAAGCGATGTGTCCGCCTTCCTCAACCGATACCACCAACTTCTTGAATGCTGTAAGACAGACGTCTCCGAGCTTCAACAGATCGACGAGGTAGGCGATGAGGTGGGCGATCTGCTCAAGTCCATGCAGGCCAAGCTCTCCAATCACTCGATGGCATCCCGCGGCATCATGCTGCGAGAGATGATCCTTCCGGTGGCGAAGGCCCGAGCGGACATCAAGCTGCTGCGCGCTACCCTCAATCGCATTGGCATCAGCAGCAACACCCGCGAATCCGGCGACTTTGAAGAGTCAGGGCGAGCTGCTCAGGCTATTCGTGAAATGGAGGAATCCATCGAGCGAGATATTCGTGCGCCAAAGCTGTCCACAGGACCAAAGACAGGCGCCAGCATCGGCAGCGCACCAGCGGCAGGACCGAGTATCGGAAAAACTCCAAAGACCGGCAACACCATTGGAGCGGAAGGCGTAACCGGACAAGATATCGGAGCTTCTACCCGCCACAGCCACGAGATCGGCGCATCAGGGCCGACCGGCTTCGCCATCGGAGGAACAGGTCGCGCCGGGCCTTCGATCGGAGAGTCGACATTCAACAGCGAGTCGTCTTCGGCGATTGGCTCATCACTGCAACGTTCTACCGTGGGGTCCAGCCTGTCGGATTCGACGGTGGGGTCGAGTTTCGGCGGTTCAGGGGTGGGCTCAAGCCTCGGAGACTCGAGTGTCGGTTCAACGATTCAAGAACGCGGCACCAGCCCACAGCGGTGATCTCCCTCACTGGCTCCGAAGCGCAGTCGGTACCGATTCCCATGATTCTCCACGATTCTTACTCCGATACAAGCCACTCCCGTTCGTGCCAGCATAGAACACGGTCGGATCGGTCGGACTCTGCACGAGCGATCGGATATTGAGCGTCGCAAGACCCGTATTCAACGTGCCCCACGTCTCCCCACCATCTTCGCTCCGGTGGACGCCTTCTCGACCGCCCAGATAAATGACACCCTTCTTCGTGCGATCCAAGATCATCGAAAACAACATCTGGTCTTGTAGGGATTGTCCGATCCGTACCCAAGCCTTCCCACCATCGATTGTCTTGTAAAGTCCCGTCAACGTGGACGCGTACACCGTATCCGGCTCAAACGGATCGACCAGCACCGACGTCACGCTGAGCGCGCGTGACGACTTAATGATGTCCGGCGACACGAGGCCATTGTTCACCTTCTCCCAATGACCTGCCTCGTCGATCGTCTTGTACACTCCGCCGCTCGTGCCCGCGTATAAGATCGCCGGTCTCGTCGGATCCATACCCAACGTGACTACCATCAACACTTCCTTCATCCCTTCCATTTTCTTCACCCAATGCTCGCCGCCGTCTCTCGTCTCGGATACACCCATCGTCGTGGCAATAAAGATATGATTGCTGTCCGTCGGATCGAAAAGGAATTGATTGACCACCGACGAGATCGTTGCATCATCCAACCCCGAACGCATCGAAGCCCAGCGTTGCCCGCCATCGTGGCTCTTAAAGACCGCATCGCCCTTCGTGCCAGCATACACAGTGGCCGGGTAGGCCGGATCAAGCGCCATTGAAATTACACGCGAGTGGCTCATGCCTCGCGACAAATTCGTCCAAGTCTGGCCCCCATCGCGCGTCTTATAGATGTAGTCGTTCGTCGCGACGTAGATGATGTCAGGATTCTTCGGATTGAGCTGAATGACAACAATAGGATCGCCGCGATTGCAACCAAGAAGGGGATGGCTGAGCAGAAGCAGAAGCAGAAAGGCAAGTCGTTTCATGAATTCAGCTTGATACGATGTGCGATGAATGATCCTTCCACGCTCGCTCGTTCTCGTTATTTAGTATGGCGCCCATGATCGGTCCGACTGCGCGCGTCGAACGAGGCCCTTCTGAGGGCGCGCGTTCCGCGAGCAAGGGACCGACATGGGCGTCATACGCTCCATTTTCAGCATCCTGGGTTAGCGGTAGTTGGTGAATTGGAGATCAATCCCAAAATCCTTGCCCTTGAGAAACGCCATGGCCGCTTGAAGGTCGTCCTTGCTCTTACTCAGCACACGCACTTGTTCGCCTTGAATCTGCGCCTGCACTTTCAGCTTCGACTCTTTGATCGCCTTCGTCACCTCTTTCGCCTTGTCCGCCGCAATCCCGCTTTGAATCTTTGCCACCTGGCGCACCGTGCCACTCAGCGCCGGTTCAACGGTCCCGTAGGTGAACGCCTTCAGCGAAACCCCGCGTTTCACGCACTTGGTCTTGATAATGTCGTTCACCGCATTGAGCTTATACTCATCGTCGGAGATCAGGGACAGTTCCTTTTCTTTCTCCTTCAACGTGATCTCCGTCTTCGAGTCCTTGAAGTCGAAACGCTGCTTGATCTCCTTCGTCGCCTGATCCACGACATTCTTCATCTCTTGCATGTCCACTTCCGAAACCACATCGAACGAAAATTGCTCAGCCACAATCCCCTCCTCTCATCACTTCAACCATCTATGTCCTCCAGAAACTCTCTTCGATATTCCAAGGAGTGGCCTGCTTGATCTCCCATTGCGCGCGTCCAACGAGGGTCTTCCGAGACCGCGCGTTGCGCGAGCACAGGAGATCAACAGACCACTCCTAGCAGCACCCCCCGCCTGGCAACTGCAACCGCCGCTCCTCATTGTCATGATAAATCGTCGCCTGCATTCTTTTCGGCGAACTTCCACCCGCCATCACCACCACTTCGCTGCTGGTGAACGGCCGCTTCAAGATCACATAGCCGTACCATTGCCTGATACTATCGCCCAAGACGATCACCGCGAGCAAGGCCACCACCGCCACCAGCCCAGCATCCAAGTACAACGCAAAGGCCTGCCCGCTATCGGCAAGGGACGAAGCCTTGCTCACAAACATTCCAAACATCTCATAGGACCCCATCAACGTGATCGTGCCGACAAACAACATCGGCAGTGCGGTGATCCACAGATACTGCGCCTTCCGCATCTTGATCAGCACCGTCGTGCCGATACAGAGGGCCAAGGTGCCGAGCAACTGATTCGCTGCGCCGAACATCGGCCAGAGCGTCGAAATGCTGCCAGCACCGATGAGATAGCCCCAGGCTCCCACGATCAGCCCGCTACTCACCAATACGCCAGGCCACCAATTCATCCGCTGCAACGGAGCGTAGAAGCGTCCACCCATCTCCTGGATGAGATAGCGTCCCACACGCGTGCCAGTATCGATCGTCGTCAAAATGAACAAGGCCTCGAATACCAACGCAAACTGATACCAATAGGCCATCAACCCGGTCATACCAGGGAGCGCCGAAAAAATTGACGCCATGCCGACTGCGAGCGACACGGCCCCGCCAGGCCGGCCAGCCACCTCCACCTCGACGAGTTGCGAGAGTTCTTGAATCCGCGAAACAGGAAAGCCCATTGCAGCCAGCGCCTCGGGGGAGAGCATCGTATTGATCGCCAGATAATCACCGGGAATCAACACTGAGGCCGCAATCAAAGCCATCACGCCGACAAAACTCTCCAACAACATCGCCCCATAGGCGACCGTCGCCTGAGACTCCTGCTCAATCATCTTCGGCGTGGTCCCTGAAGAGACCAG
>CAMDRK010000002.1 GCA_945906715.1 Nitrospira lenta | reverse complement strand
TTGCGGCGATTGACGCATACATGACCCAGCGTAATGCGCATCCCACACCCTTTGTGTGGAGCAAAACGGCACAGGAGATCTTGGTGAAAGTGAACCGGGCCAGGATCGCCCTGGATAAGACAAGAACAGCATGAATCACTACACTAGATGCAACCATAGCGCGTACTTATTGCGGGAGTCAATCTATCCTGTTGGGCTCCCGTTGTTGCGGTTCTGTCCTGTACACAGCAAGTTGTAGGCCAGAGCGTTGCCGCGCTGACGAAGAATTTGGCGAAAAAATCAAAACGATAGGACTAGAAGGGTGTTTGGCATGTGGGCATCATCGCTCTTTCGCGCAACGGGTGAGCTTAGAAGGCATCCTGTCTGAATCTTAAATGATTCTACCTGAATCAGAACTGATTCTCCTTTGCCGAATACGCTGGGGGAAGGAGTTGTGAGTTCTGAGTTCTGAGTTCTGGGTTCTGAGTTTTGAGTTGGCCGGAAAAGCGGACTGGGGAGATTCGAAGGAATGAGTAATGTGGAATGAGTTGGCCGAAATGCTGAAAGAGACGTTTTGAGTTTACTCCAAGATAACTCAGAACTCAGCACTCAGAACTTCTTCGCGAGTCTTACTAGACGCGCTCTTTTACTGCTGCTGTGGCTGTTCGCGCATGATGTGGCAGAAGAGTTCGGTCAGCGTGGGATCGAAGGCGGAGCCTGCTAGCTGTTCGATCTGTTGCAAGGCGTCGTTGTTAGAGAGAGAGGTTGGTTCTGGTTTTGCAGCGGTCAGGTCGTCAAATACTTGGGCGATGCCGACGATGCGAGCAAGCAAGGGCGTGCGTTCTTCCTGTAAGCCGAAGGGGTAACCTGTGCCGTCCCATCGCTCGTGGTGGAGGGCGATAATCTGCACGGCGTCTGCCGATAATCCCATCGCCCGGCCCATCCGCGCGCCGAGGTCGGGGTGATGAATCTGCGGGTCTGGTTCTGCTGTGAGCACATGACTGTTCGGGAGGCTGATCAAATCGAGATCGTGCACGAGTGCGCCGATCGCGAGCGACTGTTGCTCGGAGATCGGGAGGTTGAGTCGGCTTCCAACAAGCGTTGCATAAAAACTGACGCGGCTTCCATGATTAAGCAGGTGGCGGTCCTTGGCCTCTAAAAGGTCGGAGATCAGGGGTACCAAGGGCGATGTCGCATCGCTCCGCGATTCGGTAGACGATCCCGTGTGGCTCATGATTGTGTAACGGTCAGCGAGGGCCTGCCAAGATTCGCTGCAATCCGGTTCTGGACCCCAGAGGGTTGTCGAGTCCGTCAGGATCGGGCGTAGCCGATCGAGCCGCATTTTCTTTTGAGCGGTTTGCAACGATATCGTGAGTAACTCCGGGGCATTAAACGGTTTCAGGAGGAAACCGGCTGCGCCGTTGCGAATGCAATCCATTGCCGACTGAAGACTGCCATAGGCCGTGACCATGATGACTTCGGTCGCGGCATGCGCGTGCTTGATGTCGTGCAGGAGATCCGATCCGGAACAATCGGGTAATTTCATGTCCAGTGTGACGAGATCGACGCCACGATCGCCGAGGATGGCTAAGGCTGTGCGCGCATTTTCCGCAGTGAGAATGTGGAAGTCTTGCCTCAGGATCTGCGTGAGGGCCGCGCGGGGCGCTGCCTCATCGTCGATGATCAGGACGGTCGGTTTATGGTCGGAAATGGTTGGAATAAGAGCCGAAGGCATAGTGCCACTTGTATCTCTATACCCGCTGCCGGTCAAGGAAAACGCGCGAATGCACGGGGTTATGCGCGAGACGGGTGAAGAAGTTCTGAGTCGACGGCTTCGCCGAGTTCTGAGTTATAAGTTCTGAGTTCTGAGTTAGTTCCGGACAACTCAGAACTCAGAACCCAGAACTCAGAACTTCAGTTCCCGCGCGTTCGCGCGACATCCAGAGGGCTAGGTTTCTTTCTCTCAACTTGGGTATAATCCGCCGATCTCTTTATTACCGGAGGAGTACCCATGGCTGAAAAAGACGACAAGAAGCGTGCGCTGGATCTGGCCCTATCCCAAATTGAGAAGCAATATGGGAAGGGGGCGATTATGAAACTGGGGGGAGCCGATGCCCGGGTGGATATTCCGGCGATTTCGACCGGATCCCTCGGACTCGATATTGCTCTGGGCGTCGGCGGGCTTCCCCGCGGCCGGGTATGCGAGATCTTTGGTCCCGAGTCTTCGGGCAAGACGACGTTGACCCTGCATGTGATTGCGGAGGCACAGAAGGCCGGTGGCACCGCGGCTTTTATCGATGCGGAGCATGCGCTGGATTTGACCTATGCCAAGAAGCTGGGTGTGCAGGTGGACGATCTATTGGTGTCGCAGCCTGACACCGGCGAACAGGCGTTGGAAATTGCCGAGACGCTCGTCCGGAGCGGGGCGATCGATGTCATTGTGGTGGACTCTGTCGCAGCGCTCGTGCCGAGAGCTGAAATTGAAGGTGAAATGGGCGATGCCCATATGGGGCTGCAAGCGCGACTCATGTCGCAGGCGCTTCGAAAGTTGACGGCGGCCATCTCCAAGTCGCAGACGACCCTGATCTTCATCAATCAGATTCGCATGAAGATCGGCGTCATGTTTGGTAACCCGGAGACGACCACCGGCGGCAACGCGCTCAAGTTCTACTCGTCCGTGCGGCTGGATATCCGGCGCATCGAGTCGATCAAGGAAGGGCAGGAGGTGACCGGCAGCCGCGTGCGTGTGAAGGTCGTGAAAAACAAGATGGCGCCTCCGTTCAAGCAGGCGGAGTTCGACATCATGTTCGCGCAGGGGATTTCAAAGACCGGCGAGTTAGTCGATCTCGGGGTCGAAAAGAAAGTGGTTGAGAAGTCCGGGGCCTGGTACTCCTATCAGGGCGAGCGGCTTGGGCAGGGACGTGACGCGGTGCGCGATTTTCTCTTCAGCAATCAGCCGTTGGCGCGTGAGATTGAAGGGAAGCTGCGCGACTTGGCCGCTTTGCCGGGTCATACGCCTGAAAAGCCCTCTGCCGCGCCGGTGAAAGACGAAAAGAAGACTGAAGAGAAACGCGAGGAGCGGCGGCCGCACAAGGTGGGAGCCTGATCAGCAGCCACGCGCGACAGGCGGGATGAGCAGAACGAGTGAGACGGGCGGAACGCGAAGTTCGAAGTTCCGGGTTCGAAGTTCCGAAAACCTCGAACCTCGAACCTCGAACTCTCCCTCGTCTCGCGTTTCACGCTTCACGGGTGTTGAGCAGGATCGGTGGTTGCAACTCGCGGTGCGCGCGCTGGCCCGCAGCGATCGCACGACGACTCAGATCGAACAATTGCTTGCGGCCAAGGGGGCCTCTCCCGCGCAGACAAGAGCCACAGTTCGACGGCTGAAATCGTTGCGATATCTCGACGATGTTGCGTTTGCTGCGCGGTGGGCCGATCGGCGACTCGCCCGCATGCCGATGGGACGTGCGCGCCTGCAAGAAGAGCTGCTCGCCACCGGTTGTCCTGAAAACATTGTGCAGGCGACGCTACGAGCCGCCTACCGCAAGGTGAGTGAACAGGACTTGGCCATGCAGGTAATCGCAACGGCTGGACGGACCAGTTCGGCACAGACGCTTGGCCGTGTAGCGAGACTGTTGAGCCAACGAGGATTTGACGAAGACACCATTGAGGCGGCATTGGGAATGCGGAATGATCAATGAGGAATTTTGAATTGTCGGGATTGAAAGAGGTCTCGATGCTGGAGACCGAAGTGTTCGGAACTTTAAATTCCGACCTTCAACCTTCAACCTTCAGCTTTCGGACTGCAGACTAAGGACGGCATGAAAAACAGCACTGAAGAATTGCGACAAGCCTTCATTCGATATTTCGAACAGCATGGCCACCAGGCCGTGCCAAGTTCCGCCTTGATTCCTCAAGCCGATCCTACGTTGCTCTTCACCAATGCCGGGATGAACCAATTTAAGCGGATATTCCTCGGCGAGGAAACGCGCGGTTACAAACGGGCGGTCACCGTGCAGAAGTGTCTCCGTGCAGGGGGCAAGCACAACGACCTGGAGAATGTCGGCTACACCAGACGCCACCATACGTTCTTTGAAATGTTGGGGAACTTCTCCTTCGGTGACTACTTTAAGAAAGACGCCATTCAGTTCGGTTGGGAGTTTTTGACCCAGACGGTTGGTTTGGCAAAGGATCGGATGTGGGTGACGATCTTTCGCGATGATGACGAGGCGGACGAACTGTGGAAGAAGGTCGGGGTTTCCCCCTCGCGTATCGTGCGGTGCGGCGAGAAGGATAATTTCTGGCAGATGGGCGATACCGGACCCTGTGGGCCCTGCTCGGAGCTGCACTTCGACCAGGGACCGTCGGTGCCGGGCGACGATCGGCCGAACGGCGAGGGCGATCGGGTCATCGAGATTTGGAACCTTGTCTTCATGCAGTTCAATCGGGATGCAGCTGGGACGTTGCATCCCTTGCCTAAGCCCAGCATCGATACGGGTATGGGATTGGAACGGCTGGCGGCAGTGGCGCAAGGAGTCTACAGCAACTATGACAGCGATGTGTTCACGCCGTTGCTGACCGCCGTCGCAGCGAGGGCAGGAGTTCGGTATGGGGAGCAAGACCAGACCGATCGGTCGATGCGTGTGGTGGCAGACCATCTTCGCGCAATCACGTTCTTGATGACAGATGGTGTCTTACCCTCGAATGAAGGACGCGGTTATGTGCTGCGGCGGATTCTGCGCCGGGCTGCGCGGCATGGGCGGCTGCTGGGCATCGTCGAGCCTTTCCTCTATGGATTGACGGAGACGGTCGTGAGTCAGATGGCCGGGGTCTATTCAGAAGTCCGAAGCGCAGCCGCGACGATTGCAGAGGCGACGAGAGGCGAAGAGGAGCGGTTTATCGCTACGCTCGATCAAGGGTTGCCGATTCTCAATGAGATGATTGCGAAGGCCCGCTCGACTGGGAACAAGGTTCTCACCGGTTCAGATGTGTTCAAGCTCTACGACACCTACGGGTTTCCGATGGACCTGATGGGAGAGGCTTGCCGCGAGCAGGGGATGACGCTCGATGAGGCGGGGTTCGATCAGGCCATTGATGAACAGAGGAATCGCGCGCGTAAAACCGGCGGGTTTGTACAGGAGATTGCTCGGCCTGCGGTTGCGGAACTGGCCGGGCGTATCGGGACAACGAAGTTTATCGGCTACGACCGCCTGGAGAGCGAGAGTCTCGTACAGGCGATTTTGAAAGGCGACCGGTTGGTCAAGGAAGCGGCGGAAGGCGATGAAGTTGAAATCGTTCTGGATGTGACACCGTTCTACGCAGAAGGCGGCGGGCAGGTCGGCGATCGGGGCCTGTTACTGGGCCATGAGGGGCAGGCGGAGATTACGGAAACCACGAGGCCTGCGCCGACGGTGATTTTGCACAAGGGGACCGTGACGAAAGGGCGGATTCGCGAGGGTGAGGCCCTGCACATGACCGTCAATGCCACGACGCGGCAGGATGCTCAGCGAAACCACACGGCTACCCACTTGCTCCATGCGGCGTTACGCGATTTGCTGGGCCCTCACGTCAAACAGTATGGGTCACTGGTTGGGCCGAATCGCTTGCGCTTCGATTTTGCCCATTTCAGACCGCTGTCCTCCCGTGATGTGGATGAGATTGAAACTGTCGTGAACAACGAGGTGCGGAAGAACGAGCGGGTCGCGACCGAGGTGATGAGCATTCAGGATGCGGTGGCCAAGGGCGCGCTGGCCTTCTTTGGCGATAAGTACGGTGAGCAGGTGCGGGTTGTCACGGTCGAGTCTTTCAGCAAGGAACTCTGTGGTGGAACGCACTGCCGGCAGACAGGGGACATCGGCTTGTTCAGGCTGGTCTCTGAGACCGGCGTCGCGGCTGGTGTCCGCCGTATTGAAGCCCAGACTGGCAGCGGGGCGCTTGCGCACATGAAGCAGTTGGATACTGACATTCGAGAACTTTCGAATCTGCTCAAGGTCGGCCAGTCCGAGCTGGTCGCCAAAACACGCAAAGTTATGACGCAGCTGAAAGACAAGGAACGTGAGCTGGAAGAGGTGAAATTGAAAATGGCCGGCGGCTCAGCCGCCGAGGCCATGGCGAAAACCATCGCCGGCGTTCAGGTGCATGTGCAACGCACCGATGGCCTGGATGTGAACGGCATGCGGGCGCTGGCCGATCAGTTGCGGGATAAGTTGAAGAGCGGTGTCGTGGCCCTCGGGGCCGCCAACGATGGCAAGGTTTCGTTACTGGTCGTCGTCACAAAAGATCTGATTGCCCGGCTGAAAGCGGGCGACATTATTAAGGAGATGGCGGCGGAAGTCGGCGGCACCGGCGGTGGCCGGCCTGAGATGGCCCAGGCTGGGGGGAAGGATCCGGCAAGGTTGGATAGTGCGTTGGAAAAGGTCTTTGGACTGGTCGAACGGATGTTGGAGCGGTAGACTGATGGAGGATGGTAAACGAGTGCTCGCGCTCGATTACGGAACGGTGCGGATTGGCGTGGCCCTCAGTGATGAAATGGGCTGGACCGCGCAACCGCTTGAGACACTCAATCGGCGCACGTTGGATCGGGACATTGCCCATATTGCCTCCCTCGTAGGGACGTATGCAGTCAGACAAGTGCTGTTGGGCTTTCCCATCCAATTGGATGGCCGCGAGGGGCCGGCGATCCAGGCGATGCGCGAGTTTCAGGCTCGGTTAGAGCAGGGAGTGCCAGTCCCCGTTATTCTGTGGGACGAACGGTTGACGACGAAGGCGGCGGAAGATCTCTTGATCGCAGCCGATGTCAGCCGGAGAAAGCGGAAGGGTGTGGTGGATCGCATCGCCGCGTCGATTCTGCTCCAGAGCTATCTGGCGAGCCTTGAACCGGTATCGAAGATGGAGTCGGCATTAGGGGCGGATGAGTATTCCGACAGAGAAACGGTAGAACCACCTCATGAGTCTACGGATCATTCTCGGAAGTCTGCTGGTCGTAACGGTCGCACTTGGCGTCGCGGCCTATCAGACGATTCGCTGGGCTGAAGGCCCGGCTATTCCCACAGAAACGCATCCTCCCTCGAAAGTCGTCGTCATCCCGGATGGCTCGACATTCCAACAGGTCGCGGCGCTGCTTGAACGTGAAGGATTGATCAAGAACCGGTTTTCCTTCGTCCTGTTTGGAAAATCCCAATCTGCCGACCGGAAAGTTCATGCAGGTGAATATGAGCTGAATCCCGGCATGACTCCCGCAGAGATTCTTGCGATGTTGCTCAATGGCCATGTGGTGTTCCATCCGCTGACCATTCCCGAAGGGCTCACCATCGTCCAAATTGCCGCAGTGGTCTCGCAACAGGGTCTCGCGGATCGTGTGGAGTTCCTCCGGCTTGCAAAAGATCGTGAGTTCATCGCGTCGCTTGGGATTAAGGCGGAGACGCTGGAAGGATACCTCTATCCCGACACCTATAAATTTCCCCGAGGGGTCAAGGCGCGAGAGGTGTTGGCCGCCATGGTCGAACAGCTGCGGGAGGTGGTTGGTCCTGATCTCCTCGCTCGGATGCAGGAACGCAAGATGACGATGCACGAAGTGCTGACCCTCGCCTCCGTGATCGAAAAGGAAACCGGGTCTGGCAGCGAGCGGCCGGAGATTTCAGCGGTATTTCACAACCGGCTCAAGCAGCGCATCCCGTTACAGAGCGATCCAACTGTCATTTATGGGTTGCCGGCATTCGACGGAAATATACACAAGAAAGACCTCTCGAGCCCCAGTCCCTACAATACCTATCGGGTACAGGGATTGCCGCCGGGACCGATTGCCAATCCTGGCATTCAAGCGATTCGCGCGACGCTCTATCCGTCTGATTCACGCTCCTTGTATTTTGTTTCTAAGAACGACGGCACGCACCAGTTTTCCGCGACGCTGATCGAACACAACAAAGCGGTAGAGAAATATCAGAAGCGGCCCTTTCGCCGTGGGACGCGTTCTTCCCAGACGTCAATCGTTCCAGGGGATGGGGCTTTTGCATACAAAGAAGGAGTGTCGTGAGTGTCAGGATGCTGAAAAAGTCCGCTGCCTAAGAAGGCCGTTGTTTGGTTTGTCTGGTCTGTCTGGATTTTTGGTTGAACGAACCTAACCAGATAAACCAAATCAACCAGATAAACAAAACAAACCAACCATGTTTTCCCGGAGCTTGTTATGTCTGAATGGAATGTGCCGAATCTTATAGACCACACGGTGCTCCGTCCGGACGCGACAAAAATGGATGTCCTGCGGCTATGCCAGGAGGCGAAGGAGTTTGGGTTTTCCGTAATTTTTGTCCCGCCTTGCTATGTGGATGATGCGGTGGCAGCTGTCGCTGGCACCCCAATCCTGGTCGGCATTCCGATCGGGTTTCCCCTTGGCGGTCACACGACGAAAACCAAAGTTGCCGAAGCGGTTGAAGCGGTCGCGCGCGGCGCGCGGGTGCTGGATATGGTCATGAATGTGAGCCGGCTGAAGTCGGGCGATCGAGAGTATGTGCGACAGGACATTGCTGAAGTGGTGAAGGCGACCACGGGTGTTGAACATAAAGTCATACTCGAAACCTGCTATCTGACCGATCAAGAGAAGCGTACAGCCTGTCAATTAGTCGTGGAGGCGGGGGCCGACTACGTGAAGACCTCGACCGGGTTCGGCGCCGCCGGTGCGACGGTTGGAGATGTGAAGCTGATGAAAGATGCCGTGGCTGGTCGCGCCAAGGTGAAAGCTTCCGGAGGAATTCGGGACTGGAAGACCACGCTGGCCATGCTGGAGGCCGGTGCGGATCGAATTGGCACCAGCGCAAGTCTCGCGATCGTGGCCGAATGGTCCAGTAGGCTGAAGGCTGAAGGCTGAAGGATGGGGTTCGAACATCCGAACACTTCAATTCCACATTCCACATTCCTAATTCCGCTTCCCCCATCACGTATCCGCATCTAACCCAGAACTCAGAACTCAGAACTTCTTTGTCCCTCTCTCTTCTGCTATAGTGCGCGCATGATTTCTCGTGTGATTGTGCTGGTGATCGATGGACTCGGTGTCGGGGCCATGCCCGATGCAGCAGAATACGGCGATGCCGGTTCCAACACCTTGTCCCATCTGGCGGATGCCGTTGGCGGACTCGACCTCCCCACGCTGGAAGCGCTCGGGCTTGGCCATATTACAAGCATCAAAGGCGTGCGGGTGATGGGGCAGCCGGAAGGGTGTTTCGGTCGTCTTGGATTCCTGTCGAAGGGCCTGGATTCCATAGCCGGTTATTGGGAAATTGCCGGTCATCCCACGGACATTACCGGGCCGCTGTATCCCAACGGGTTTCCTCCTGACATGGTCGCAGCGCTTGAACAGGTATTTGGGAGGAAGATCGTCGGCAATCGCCGCTCGTCCGGCGTCGCCATGCTTCGCGAGTGTGAGGCTGAACATCTGTCGTCTGGTGCGTTGATCGTCTGGACGGATGGACGGCGAACCTGCCATGTGGCAGCGCATGAGAGCGCCATGCGACGGGACGAGTTCTTTCAGCGTTGCCGGGACGCGAGGAAATTGCTCAAGGCTCCTTGGGGAATTTTGCGTGTGTCCGCTCATCTTCTCTCAGGCGATGCCGGTCTGGTGCAGTTCAGCCCACAATCCCGTGAGTTCGTGCTTGAACCACCAGGGCTGACCATGTTCGATGTGCTCAATCGTGTGAGCCAGATCCTGATTGGGGTAGGAAAAGTCGGCGATCTCTTCAGCGGCCGCGGGCTCACTCGGTCGGTTCCCGTTGCGCACTGGGCCTCATTACTTACTGAGGTGACGGGGATGTTGAAAAAGGTTCCCCGCGGATTGATTTTTGCCGGGCTCGATGTCCTGGAAGCGGGTGCGGCACAGTCGGCAGCGGCTCTCCATGATTTTGATCGGCAGCTATCCGGATTGCTGGAGCAGCTTCGCCCAGGCGACCTGCTCGTCATTACGGGTGATCATGGGCGGGATATGACGAAGGCGGATCAGACCTCGACGCGGGAATATGTTCCTCTCTTGGCCACTGGGCCCAAATTGGCCTATGGGGTTGATCTTGGCATCAGAGCTTCTGCTGCCGATCTTGGACATACCATTGTGGAAGCTCTGCAAGGGGGGCAACTTCCTGTTGGTGAAAGTTTTCTCGATGCCCTTCGCGCAGGCTAGCCCGCGTTCCGCGTGAAGCGGATTTAGGAATGGTGAATGGTCAATGTTGAATTGTCGGAGTCGGACTCGATCTGATGATTTCCGAACATCCACCATTCAAAATTCAACATTGAACATTCGACAGCGATGTCCTACGAACTCAAACTGAAAGAACTGCACATCGAGTTGCCGCCGCCGCCGCAACCGTTGGCGATCTATGTTCCGGCGGTCCAGGCCGGGAACCTCTTGTTTTTGTCCGGCGTTCTTCCTATGCGAGATGGGCAGTTGGCCTTCTCCGGCAAGCTTGGGCGTGATCTGACGGTGGAGCAGGGGATGGAGGCGGCTAGGCTTGCTCTCTTGAATGCCCTGGCGATTGCCAAGCAGGCACTTGGGACGTTGGACCGTATCACACGAGTTGTGAAGGTTGTCGGGCATGTGGCATCGGCCGAAGGCTTTATACAGCAGCCACAAGTTCTCAACGGCGCCTCGGACCTCCTCGTTGAGATCTTTGGAGAGGCTGGTCGTCATGCCCGTGCGGCTGTGGGGGCTGCTGAGTTGCCACGCGGAGCTCCGGTCGAAATTGAAGTGATTCTCTCCGTCTCCTGATCGTTCTCTCGATTCTGTTCCGAACGCCGACCGAAATTCCTTCAAGGTCTCTACGAATGACGATTGACCATTGACGAATGACTCTTGTGTGCGCTCGCCGGATTGACTCTCGAAAAATCCGCTTGATATAGTTCGGTCGAACTCGTTTATTTGGGTTGTCTTGTTTATTTGGTTGAACCGACCAACCAGATGAACTAAATCAAGCAAATGAACCAAATAGACCAAATCAACCAAATGAACCAGATAAAGAATGCATTTATAACCGGCGTGGGTACGCTATCGTTGTGGGCCAGTTTGAGCGCCGTGGTGCTTGCGGCCACTCCTTCTGCGCTCGAGCTTCATCCGGCAACGACGGTACCGGGCGCTACTGTATCAATCGGTGGGAAGGGGTTCGGGGCATTTAAATCCGTGCAGGTCAATCGCGTGACTGTGGGTGGGTTCCCTGCGTTGATTCAGCGGTGGGAGTCAGACTTGATCGAGGTGAAGGTTCCATTTCAAGCGCAATCCGGTCCCGTTGAAATCATGGCTGGGAAGAAGAAGATGGTTGTCGGGACATTGACAGTGGTTCAGCCGACGATTACTTCAGTAACGCCGACAGAGATCCAGGCAGGTCATACGGTGCAGATTGCTGGATCGCATTTTGGCGTCACGGCTGGTTCTCGCGATCCCAATACGATGTTCGGCGTCAACGATGTAATGATCGGGGGCGTACTCGTCAGGCCGCGTCGCTGGAAAGACGACATTATCGAAGTCGAGGTTCCTGCGAATGCCGCATCGGGGGATGTGATGGTTCGATTGGCATCGTCCGATCCCTTGCCGGACGGGTCTTGTTGCGCACCGGTCCAGTACACAGTGAGTAACGCTGTGCCGCTGAAATTGATTCCGAGCATTCGCGTCGATCCGGTGAGCGGGCCGGTCGGCACGAAGGTCGTTTTTTTTGGCCAAGGCTTCGGTTCTGAGAAGGGAGCCGGTGACAAGGTGACGTTCGGTGGCCACCCTGCCACCATTGCCCAGTGGTCGGAGAGCGCCATCGTCGTACATCTTCCGATGGATGCGGAGACCGGACCGATCGTTCTGACGATGCAAGGGCGTGAGCGAATGGTCGGGACTTTTGCGGTTCATGTGCCAAAGGCGACGGCGATGATTCCTCCTGCGGCTCCCATCGGTACGCTGCTCAGAATCAGCGGTGAACATTTCGGATTCTATTCGGAAAGTGGAGCGACTCCCTACGCCTTTACCGATTTCAATACGGGTGAGAATCGAGTCGATATCGGAGGGGTCCGCGCTGTCATCTATCGTTGGCAAGACGATCGCATCGATGTGTGGGTACCCTTCAGCGCAAAGAGCGGACCGGTCGTGATCTATCGAGGCGCGACGAAGCCCAATCCGGATGGCTCCTGCTGTGCGACGAAGGAGACTCTCAAGACTGAGGCGGGGGTCTTTACCCTCGTGACGCCGAAGATCGACTCCTTCAGTCCGCAATCGGGCGGGCTCGATGAGCTGATCACCATTAAAGGGTCTGGCTTCGGCGTGTTTTTGAAAACAGCCGAGCATGCCTACTTAGGCCTCAACCAGGGGGCCTACAAGCGACGGGAGATCGAGATGGACGAGAATGTCTCGCGTACGGAAGTGCTGTTCAGCAATGTCGCGGCGCAGGTGATGTCCTGGACGGATACGGAGATCGTTGTGCGAGTGCCCCATCGGAATCTCTATGGTATTGGGAAGCGCAATGAATTCTTTAACGAGCTCGCGACGGGACCGCTGATCGTGCGGCGCGGCTCCTGGGATGTCCAGCCAGACGATACTTGTTGCACTCCGAAGAAGTGGCTGACGTTGGAAGCGGGCACGTTTACCATTCTTGCCAAGGGTATGCCTGATCAAGGCTACTTCAAAAGCATTCGCCCCGACGCCGATACTGCCCAGTGAGATACGGATTGCCTGGATACCTTGCGGTCGCGGCGCTGGCAGCGCAGCTATGCATCACTCCTTCCTGGCCTGCTGACTCTCCTCTGACGATTACCCCTCAAGTGAGCCATACGGAAGCTATCCTGATGGGGCTCTATTTTCATACGCCTCTGCTGGGCTGGGCGGTGGGGTCCGGCGGTACCATTGTGAAGACGATCGATGGCGGGAAGAAGTGGAAGATGGTCGTCAGTGGCACCACTGCAAGCCTCTCGGGAGTATTCTTTCTCAATGAGAAGCTGGGGTGGGCTATTGGAGCCAATGGGACGATTCGTAGGAGCCAAGATGGGGGAGAGACCTGGTCCTCACAACTCGCCGATACCCAGGTCGCGTTCTACGGTCTCTCGTTTGTGTCGCCCAGCGAGGGGTGGGTGGTCGGTGGCAACGGAACCATTCTCCATACGAAGGATGGTGGACTGCACTGGGTCGATCAAGCGAGCAAGACGAGCGCAGCGCTCTACGGCATTCAATTTCTTACCGCACAGCACGGGACGGTGGTTGGGGCAGTAGGGACTGTCTTGATGACGGACGACGGCGGAATCACCTGGACTCCTCAGGAGACTCAGGGGGCTGTCACGTTGTTCGATGTGTTTTTTTCCGATACGTCGACTGGATGGGCCGTTGGAAACGCCGGAGCCATCTTTCAGACAAGCAATGGCGGCCTTCAATGGATCGATCGCACGTTGCCCTGCACCAGCACCTGTACGAAGCTGACAGATCTCTTGAAAGTGCGTTTTACCGATCCCCAGACCGGATGGATTGTGGGGGAACGGGGTATGGTCTATCGGAGCACTGACAGCGGTTTTACCTGGACTGAGCAGGGTGCAATCGCAAAGGCCTCGTTATTCGGCCTTTCGTTCCCTACTAGGTCGGAGGGCTGGGCCAGCGGGGGAAAAGGGACGATCGTTCATCTGAGTCTCGGGCGCTGATAAGCGGTTCGAAGTTCGAGGTTCGAAGTTCAAAGTTTTCTTGAAACCTCGAACATAGAACCTCGAACTCAAAATCAGTTTTCCATCTGATCGAGCCTTGACTGGAGAATGCTGAGCGCGGCGATCGCTGCAGTCTCGGCTCGCAAGATTCGTGGTCCGAGGGTGAGCGGGAGGAAACCCTGCTCCTGTGCAAGACGTTGCTCGTCCGGTGCCCATCCTCCTTCAGGCCCAATCAACAAGATAATCGGTTGCTGACGATCTGCCGGCAATGGGATGGTTGCGAGAGAGGAGCCGTTGGAGCGCTCTGCGAACAGGCCTTTTAGCGGCGCCGTAGCATATCGTCGGCAGATTTCTGCGAGGCTTACCGGGTCTGCGATAGTGGGAAGCGTCCATCGTTCGGACTGTTGCGCCGCGTCTCGCGCAATGCGCTCCCATCTGGACCGTTGATGTTCCGATCGTTCAGGGTTGGGCTTGATGACGCTGTGTGTGCTGTGAATGGGCAGGATGGTCGCAACGCCGAGTTCTGTGGACTTCTGAATGACCCAGTCCATCTTGTCGCCTTTGATCAAAGCCTGGCCGAGCACGATCGGTGGGGTTCTATGCGCCGGTTCGGTCTGTCGGTCGATGATGCGGCTGTCGATGGCCTGTGGGGTGACGTGGGTCACTTCCACGCGATAGCGGGTTCCGCATCCGTCGTTGAGTATGAGAGCGTCTCCTGGGCGCAAGCGGAGACTATCACGAAGATGATGGAGAAGATCACCGGTCATGCAGATCGTGGGTGGAGTGATGGCGTCAGAGTTGACGAAGAATGTAGACATAGGCTGCGGCAAACGATCTGCAAGCATCTGCGTCGTTCTCGGCTCGAGAAAAGCCTCAACGTATTCCAGTGAATACGCCTCCGGTTTTTTCGAGCCTGCGGCCTCGCATCTACCTGCAGCTCCTTTGCCTCGTACCGAAGATTACTTGGACAGACTCCAGCTCGCCATTGTTATTCGAAGAAGGTTTTCATCTTGTCAAAGAATCCGTCGCTGTCCTCTTCCATCAACATGCCGCTCTCTTTGGCAAATTCTTTGAGCAATTCTTTCTGACGAGCGGTCAGTTTGGTTGGAATCTGAATCTTAATGACAAATACCTGATCGCCGGTACTCTGGTTCTTGAGGCTGGGAACGCCCAGGCCTTTGATGCGCAGAGTTTTATCCTGTTGCGTGCCGGCAGGAATCTTGATGATCGTATTGCCTTTCAGCGTGGGAACCTCGATCTTTCCTCCGAGTACGGCTGTGACGAATTGGATCGGGACGTCACAGAGGATATCCTGTCCCTGGCGCTGAAAGAGCTGGTGCGGCTTGACGGTAATTGCCACATAGAGGTCGCCCGGCGGGCCTGCGTTGGTTCCGTGCTCCCCTTCGTTCGAGAGGCGCAGACGCATGCCTGACTCGATGCCGGCCGGAATATGCACGGCGATGGTCCGTTCTCGGTAGGTGCGTTGGCGGCCCTGGCAGGCCGAGCAGGGCTCTGTGACGATTCGTCCCGCTCCCTCGCATTGGCCGCAAGGACGGGAGATACTGAAGAACCCCTGCTGGAACCTCATCTGTCCGGCCCCTTTGCAACTGGGGCAGGTCTTGACCGATGCCGCGCTCTTGGCGCCGGTCCCTTTGCAGTCAGTGCATATTTCCCAGCGAGGGATTTTGAGTTTGGCCTCTTTCCCGTAGACGGCTTCTTCGAAAGTCAGTTCCAGGTTGTATTGGAGGTCGTTGCCGCGCTCTGCGCGATTGCCGCCTCGCTGGCCTCCGAAAAAGTCCTCGAAAATGTCGTTGAAGGCGTCGCCGAAGCCGCTTCCACCAAAGCCGAAGCCATCTGGTCCGGGGCCCTGTTGGGTTCCGGTGTGGCCGAACATGTCGTAACGTTTGCGCTTGTCCTGATCGCTCAGGGTCTCGTAGGCTTCATTGACTTCTTTGAACTTTTCTTCAGAGGCTTTCTTCTGCGCCTCTCCCGTTTGAAGATCAGGATGGTGTTGGCGGGCCATCTTTCGATAGGCCTTCTTGAGCTCGTCCTCGGACGCGGTTCGCTCGACACCTAAAGTTTCGTAGTAGTTGGGCTTGGACACGGGGGCCGTCTCTCACGGTGAAAGAGCAGCAAGACCGAGCCCCCTATATCGGTGAAGCTCGGTCTTACTGAGGGTATTCTAACTTATTTCTTGTCTTTGTCCACTTCTTCGAACTCTGCGTCCACGACCTTTTCATCCGTCTTGGTCTCGCCGGTGCCGGTTCCGCCTTCGGCGCTGGCGTCACTGCCGGCCGCAGCCGATGCCGAAGCCTTCTTATACATTTCCTCCGCCAACTTGTGGGAGGCGGTCGTCAATGTTTGGGTGGCGGACTCGATGGCTTCGGGGTCTGTTCCCTCCATCGCTTTTTTCAGCGCGGCCACGGCTTCCTCGATCTTGGTTTTGTCTTCTGCGGCGATCTTGTCGCCATGCTCGCTTAGGTTCTTTTCCGTCTGGTAGATCAGGGTATCGGCCTGGTTTTTGGCTTCGGCAGTCTTCCGCCGCTTCTTATCATCGTCGGTGTGGGCCTGCGCATCCTTCACCAGTTTTTCGACTTCTTCCTTGCTCAAGCCGCTGGAGGCCGTAATCTTGATGGACTGTTCTTTCTGCGTGGCCAAGTCTTTGGCCGAGACATGGACGATGCCGTTGGCGTCGATGTCGAAGGTGACTTCAACTTGCGGCATCCCTCGAGGTGCGGCAGGAATGCCGACCAAGTCGAATTGGCCGAGGAGCTTGTTGTCGTTCGCCATCTCGCGTTCACCTTGGAAGACTCGAATGGTGACCGCCGTTTGATTGTCGGCAGCCGTCGAGAAGACCTGGCTCTTTTTCGTCGGGACGGTTGTATTGCGCTCGATCAACTTGGTGAAGACACCGCCGAGGGTTTCGATACCCAGCGACAGCGGCGTCACGTCGAGGAGCAGGACGTCCTTCACTTCGCCCTTGAGCACGCCGCCTTGAATGCCGGCGCCGATCGCCACCACTTCGTCAGGGTTCACACCCCGATGCGGTTCTTTCCCGAAAAATTCTTTCACGGCCTGAATGACTTTCGGCATGCGGGTCATGCCGCCGACGAGGACGATTTCATGAATGTCACGCGCGGAGACGCCTGCATCGGACAGGGCCTTCTTACAGGGCTCGATGGAGCGTTGAATCAGGTCGTCGACCAGCTGTTCCAGTTTCGCGCGGGTCAGCTTTACGACCAGGTGTTTCGGTCCGTTGGCGTCTGCAGTGACGAAGGGCAGATTGATTTCAGTTTCCTGAGACGATGAGAGTTCGATCTTGGCGCGCTCCGCCGCCTCTTTCAGGCGTTGGAGAGCCATACGGTCTTTTCGAAGATCGATGCCTTGGTCTTTTCTGAACTCGTCGACCAACCAGTCCATAACGCGCTGGTCGAAGTCGTCGCCGCCGAGGTAGGTGTCGCCGTTGGTCGACTTGACCTCAAACACGCCGTCGCCGATCTCAAGGATGGAGACGTCGAACGTACCGCCGCCCAAATCGTAGACGGCAACCCGCTCGTCTTTTTTCTTGTCCAGACCGTAGGCGAGGGCGGCAGCGGTCGGCTCGTTGATGATCCGGAGCACGTTCAATCCGGCGATCTGGCCCGCATCCTTGGTGGCCTGGCGCTGGCTGTCGTCGAAGTAGGCCGGGACGGTGACGACCGCTTCGGTGACTTTTTCGCCGAGATAGTCCTCCGCAGTCTGCCGCATTTTTTGCAGAATCATGGCGGAGATTTCAGGTGGGCTGTAGCGCTTGCCGCGCAATTCGACGTGGGCGTCGCCGTTGTCCCCCTCGGAGATCTTATAGGGCAGCCGCTTGGCAGCGTCGGTGACTTGCTGACTGCGAAATTTGCGGCCCATCAGGCGCTTGACGGAGAAAATTGTATTTTCAGGATTTGTAATCGCCTGGCGTTTGGCAATCTGCCCGACGAGGCGCTCACCCTTCTCTGTGATGGCGACGACGGACGGTGTGGTGCGAGCTCCTTCTGCGTTGGCGATCACAACTGGTTCGCCACCACTCATGATGGAAACGCAGGAGTTCGTGGTTCCAAGGTCGATGCCGATCACTTTGCCCATGTGTCTACTCCTTCCTCACTAGGTCTGGCTTTGATAAAAATTACGATGGACGAATCGTACTGTCTGTTCCTGTCGCGCCACCCTCTGTCTGTCCGGTGGACACGCTCACCATGGCCGCTCTCAAGATACGATCATGCAAGAGATAGCCTCTCTGAAGCTCGTCCAGCACATGCTGCGCTGGAACCTTCTCCGACGCGATGGATACGACCGCCTGATGCGTGGCGGGATCGAACGGCTGACCGATCGTTTGGACGGGTGTGACATGAAATCGCGTCAGGGCGCCCGTCAATTGCTTGAGGGTGAGATCTACTCCCTGGATGAGAGCCTCGTTATGCCCGCCCTCGCGCGAGGCCTTGATGGCCCGTTCGAGATTATCGACAACCGGTAAAAGCTCTTTGAGCAATGGCTCATTGCCGAATCGGATCTGGTCGCGCTGGTCGCGCTGGATCAATCGCTTATAGTTATCGAACTCGGCGGCAAGTCTGAGATATTTGTCGTTCAAGCTCTTTGCCTCTTCAGCTTTTGCTGTAAGTGCCAGCTGAAGTGCTTCAATCAAACCTGTGTCCTCAGTGGGGGTGCAATCGCCGGGCGATGGAGTGTCCAAGTTCCCGATTGTATTCGTGTTCTTGTGTTCTTCAGGCATCCAAGACTCCTCTGTCCGTCAGGAGATAGCCATAGGGCCTATAAAGTCAACCGGCCCAGAAAAATTAATTACTTGTACGACGAAACCGCTTTGGAAGCCAGGCGAGGGGCAATGGGGACGTAAGGCGTAAAGGGTAAGGCGTGAGGGGGTCGAGCGGGAATCGCTTAACGTCTCACGTTTCACGTCTCACGTTTCACGTCTCACGTTTCACGTCTCACGATATAACCTCTAGCCCCTGGCCTCTCGCCTGAACATTTGCGATTGCATTTGAAGCCTTCGTGAATGACGCGGGTTAGACCTGCATAGTGGGAGGAGGAAGACCCTTCGTTCGTCTGTAGAGAAGCTCAAGACCTTCTAACGTCAAGAGTGGTTCAATTTTTTGAATGGACGTCGTTTCTGCTGCCAGGATGGAGCTGAGTCCTCCGGTACCGATGACATAGCATGAGCGTCCGAATTCCTGTTCCATTCGCCGGACGACTGTATCTACCAGTCCTGCATACCCGAATAACAGGCCGGATTGAATACTGCCGGCCGTGTCGGTACCGATCACGGTCTTAGGCCTGATCAATTCCACCTTGGCCAGTTTGGCGGCTCGTGTGAATAGGGCTTCTGCCGAGATCCCGAGGCCTGGGGCGATGACGCCTCCGAGGTAGTCGCCGTCTGCTGTGATGGCGCAAAAGGTCGTGGCGGTGCCGAAATCGACGACGATGAGATCGCGTAGATATTTATGATACGCAGCTGCGGCGTTCACCAGTCGGTCGCTGCCGATTTCTTTTGGATTGTCGTAACGGAGTCGAAGTCCCGTGTCCGTATCCGAGGTGACGATCATCGGATGCTGGTGAAAATATTGTTCGAGCATATTTTCGATGGTTCCGGTCAATGTCGGTACGACGCTGGAGATGATGGCGCCGGTGAGACGTTTTGGGGGGATCTCTGCCGCGGTCAGGAGATTGCTAAAGAGAATGCCGTACTCGTCCGATGTTTTTTTCACATCTGTGGCTATTCGCCAGTGGGCTGCGAGGGTGTGGTCGTCATAGACGCCCCAGACAATGTTGGTGTTGCCGATATCGACGACGAGAAGCATGGAATCTATTGTACGGTTTGGTTGGGTGATTTGGCCAGCAGACAATCTGGGTTATCTAGTTTGTTTCGTTTGTCTGGTTAGTCTAGTGCAACCAAACAAACCAAATAGACCAAACAAACCAAAAGAACACTCTGTTTATGTTCTCACGTGGATGATGTCGGCTACACGCAAGTGGATAACCTCCGGCGATGCTGAGCCAGGCTGAGTCGTCTGTGGCTGCACGCGCAAGGATCCATCCTGGCCGATTCCCTCGGCAAGCCCCACGACGATGTCTCCATTGCCCAACGTTGCTCGTACGGTATGGCCGATGGTCGAGCAGCGCTGATGGTAGGCCGACGCGAGCCGATTGATTCCATGAAGGGTCAATTCATCGAGGCACTGTTCGAGTTCGAGGAGCAGCTGCGCGAGCAGCCTGTTACGGTCGACGACGATCTTCCGTTCCTGCCATATCGACGTGGCTGAGTCGCGAAGGTCAGTGGGCCAGTCATCATGGTCACCGTTGACGTTGATGCCGATCCCGATGATCTGGAAGGGGCCTGACCGCGTTCCTGTGCCGCTTTCACAGAGGATTCCGCCGACTTTCCGTTCCGAGATCAGGAGATCGTTGGGCCATTTCACAGAGACATGGATGGATGAGACCTGTTCGATTGCTTCGGCTGCGGCCAGCGCTGTGACCAGCGGTAACCAGGAGAGCCATTCTGTGAGTCGTTCCGGTGGGCGTGCTGACCTGAGGATGACGGAACAGTAGAGATTGGTGCTGGGTGGAGAAAACCAGGTTCGGGAAAGCCGTCCACGTCCGGCGGTCTGGCTATCGGCGGCGACAACCGTGCCATGTTCCACTTCTGCCTGTGCGAGCTGAGTTGCCTCCCGGTTCGTTGAAGGAAGACTGTCGAACAGCTCGATCCGTTGCCCCAGCCACGTGGTCGACAGGGTGCTGTGGATTGTGTTTCGTGTCAGTGGCGGCGAGGGTTGCACGGGCTCCTAACAGGATGCTGAAAAAAACCGCCAGCTTCGTTCTCGGCTCATCAAAATCCTCAACGTACCCCTCCGGGAAAAGAGCTGTTCAGACAGCTCGGGGTTGGGTGGGTGGAAATGCTACGCCTCCGGATTCGACTCGCCTGCGGCCTCGCTGGACGGTCTTTTGAGCATCCTGCGAGAAAGATTTGTTGTCGTGGGTCATGTTTGGATTCTCAAAGCTCTCGCGTATCAAAAGTGTCTTTCTGCTAACTGCGACGCCGGCGCAGTGGTTCGAGCACCAGGTTGATTGTTGCGGCTGGAGCTGAATGGGTGAGGGCTCCGATGGAGATGCGATCTGGGCCGGCTGCCGCCATCGCTTGCACGTTCTTCAGGGTGATGCCTCCGGAGACTTCTACTAACGCGCGGCCGCAGATGAGTTTCACCGCTTGCTTGACTCTGGCGGGAGTCATATTGTCCAGGAGAATAATGTCGGCTTTACCATGCAGGGCGTCGCGAACTTCCGATAACGATTCCACTTCGACAATTACGGGCTTGTCTTTGGAGGCTTTTGCTTGCGCCATTCGGCAAGCTGTAAGGACAGCCGGTTTCTTGTTTTTTATCAAGGCCAGATGATTGTCCTTGATTAAGATGCCATCGCCGAGCGACGTACGGTGGTTCGTTCCTCCGCCAAGCGACACAGCCCATTTCTGAAGAGTTCTCCAGCCTGGGAGAGTCTTTCTTGTATCCATAATGTTGACTGGATAGCCATGTACGGCATGGCAGAAGCGATTGGTCAGGGTGGCGATCCCTGAGAGATGTTGGAGAAAGTTTAAGGCGACTCGTTCAGCCATTAAGATGGATCGCCCATCGCCTTCGATCCGCAATAGCACATCTCCAGTTTTGGCATGGGATCCATCTCGCTTGGATGGAGTCAGCTTGAGAGAGGCATCGACTGCAATGAAGGTTTGAATGGCCGCTGCCATCCCTGCAACGACGAGGGGTTGTTGGGCGATGATCTTGGCGCTGGCAGGGGTCGGTTCGGGGAAGAGCGCCGTTGTCGTGATGTCGCCTTGGCCGAGGTCTTCTTCGAGTCCCTTCCGAACCGCACGCCGGATGTCGACCGCTGGCAGCGCGATCATCTTTAGATCCCCAGCATCGCGCGCAGTTGCTGTTCGCTGCTGGTCAACATGGCGCGGTCACGAGAGAGTGCGCGTAAGCGGTCCCGATGGTCGGTGATCACTTCCGGCGGAGCTTTTGAAACAAAGTCCGCACTGTTCAGTTTGCCGTCGAGCCGCTGGGATTCCTTGTCGGTTTCTGCAATCTGTTTTTCGAGGCGGTCAAGCGCTTTCTTGAGATCCACGTCTCCCTCGACGGATACGCCCATCGTGATGCCGTCTGTGATGAGGCGGAGTACATTCGATGTCGGCCATTGGGAGAGAGGAACGGGTGAAATCTGTCCTCGCCCGAGATGGGCGAGGTTCTGTTTAAGTGTAACGAGTGTCGCGCTTGTTGCCGGCTCCTCGTGGGTTACAAAGACACGTACTTCCTGTCCCGGTGGATAGTTGAGGAGTACGCGTGCGGTTCGGATCAGACCGATGCTCTGTTCAAACAGACGAAAGGTTTCCTCTGCCGATGGGTCGTGCCAGTGTGTTTGAGGGACTGGATAGGATTGGGTGACAATGGTCTCGCCCTCGTGGGGTAAGGTCTGCCAGATTTCTTCGGAAATAAAGGGCATAAAAGGATGAAGGAGCCGCAAGAATACTTCGAGCGTATCCTGAAGCGTTTGTCTGGTTGCAGCACCTTCAGGATGTAAAGGATCCTGGAGGATAGGTTTGATTAATTCCAGGTACCAATCGCAGTACTCGTGCCAAAAAAATTGGTAGAGGGCATTGGTCGCTCGATCAAACCGATAGGCTTCCAGCTCCATCGTCACAATCCGGATGGTGTTGTTCAGCCGGCTTCGTATCCATAGGCCAGGAAAGGACCGATCGTCCAGAGGCTGTGATTCCTTTGTGCCGGTAAGGTGCATGTGGGCGAAACGGGCGGCATTCCAGATCTTGTTCGCAAAGTTTCTATAGCCCTCGATCCGTTCCTCCGCGAGTTTGATATCGCGTCCCGGTGAGGCCATCGAGGCGAGCGTGAAGCGGAGCGCATCGGTGCCGAACTGCTCCATGACATGCAGGGGATCGATGACGTTGCCTTTCGACTTGCTCATTTTCTGTCCTTCGGCATCGCGTACCAAGGCATGGATGTAGACGTCGCGGAAGGGGACATCGCCCATGAATTTCAGGCCCAGCATGATCATGCGAGCGACCCAGAAGAACAGAATGTCGAGTCCGGTGACGAGCGTCGAGGTCGGGTAGTAGGCCTTCAACTCAGGTGTTTGTTCAGGCCATCCCAGCGTGGAGAAGGGCCAGAGGGCGGAAGAGAACCAAGTGTCAAGGACGTCGGGATCGCGAAGAAAATTTCCTTCCCCACAGGTAGAGCATTTCGTAGGGGCATATCTGGCGATGATGGGCTGGGCATTCTTCGTGATGACTAGGGTGCGTTTTCCCGTTAACGTATCGCCTTGGACCTCTGTGGAGTTGGGCTCGAAAATACAGTTGGCGTTGCATTTTCTACAGTACCACGCTGGAATTTGGTGTCCCCACCAAATTTGTCGTGAGATACACCAGTCTTTGATGTCCCTCATCCAGCCGAGATAATTGTTGGTCCAGCCTTCCGGGATGATGCGAATGCGTCCGTCTTCCACCGCCTTGATCGCAGGCTCCGCCAACGGCTTAATCTTCACGAACCACTGTGGCGACAAATACGGCTCGACGACGGTCTTGCAACGGTAACATTTTCCGAGCGCCATCTTGTGGTCTTCGACTTTCTCAAGCGCACCGCGCTCTGTCAGCGCCTCTACCACAATCGAGCGTGCCTTTTGAACAGGCTTCATGGTGAGGCTCTGGAGCACGGAATCTTCTACCTTCGCTTCATGCAGACCTGCAGGATCCATCTTTGCTTCCTGGTCAAATAGAGAGATCCTGGAAAGCTTGTGCCGCTCGCCGGCCTCAAAGTCGTTGAAGTCGTGCGCGGGGGTAATCTTTACGGCGCCGGTGCCGAACGTGAGGTCCACCAAAATTGAATCGCCCACGATCGGTATCTCTCGAGTGGTCAGCGGCAAGCGAACGTTTTTTCCGATGAGATGGCGATAACGCGGGTCGTCGGGGTGGACTGCCACTGCCGTATCGCCCAGCATCGTTTCCGGTCTGGTTGTCGCCACGGTAAGTGTTGTGAGGGGATCGTCCGCAAGCGGGTAGCGAATATGGTAGAGCTTCCCTTTCATGTCTTCATGTTCGACTTCGATATCCGAGAGAGCCGTCAGGCAGCGTGGGCACCAGTTGATCAGCCGCTCCCCTCGGTAAATCAGCCCGTCTTCATAGAGACGCACGAAGACTTCCAGGACAGCTTTCGATAGTCCCTCATCCATTGTAAATCGCAGGCGATCCCAGTCGCAGGATTCTCCCAGTTGCTTCTGTTGACTGATGATCGTATTCCCGGAGGTGGCCTTCCATTCCCAGACGCGCTTAATGAAGCCATCGCGTCCCAGAGATTCCCGGGAGGCGCCTTCGGCCATGAGCTGCTTTTCCACGACGTTTTGCGTGGCAATCCCGGCGTGATCGGTGCCGGGCAACCAGAGCACATTGCGGCCCTGCATGCGCCGCCAGCGTATGAGAATGTCTTGGAGCGAATGATTCAGCGCGTGGCCGACATGGAGTGAGCCGGTGACATTGGGTGGGGGAATGACGATGGAGTATGGTTGCCCTGGATGGGCCGGCGAGGCGCGGAAATAGCCTTGCCGGATCCAGACGTCATACCATCGTGCTTCAACCGCTTTGGGATCGTAGGTTTTATCGAGTTGGGGGGTGCTCATCTGGTCTGTCTGGTCTATCTGGTCTGTCTGATCTAGTGGGTCTGTCTGGTCTGTCAGGTCTATCATGTCTATCTGGCGCTCCCGGACGAGACAGACCAGATAGACGAGATAGACCGGATAGACCAAAGGAACAAGAGCGGGGCATCTTAGCATGCGGGTGCCGGCCTCTCAAGGCGGCGTGGATACATAGATAGCTTGAGGGGTGTAGAGCCTTGTGCTATACAGACTCACACAAGGCGAGGGCGAAGGGTTCGTTCCGCTTCCACTTTTTACAATTGGGAGAGACTATGGCCACAGGCCGTGAAAAAGATCGCAAGACGAAAAAGAAGCATCGGAAGAATGTCGCACGGGTGAAGGCGCTGGTAACAGCCAGACGGAGCAAGAGTAAGAAGAGCAAGAAGGGGTAAGCCGGAGCGCAGGGACTGGCTCCGCCGTCTGCGGCAGTGCCTGTCCCGCTGTGCCTCGGTCTACGCGGCTTTCGTGAGGCGCGTGATCTCTGCTTTGATCTGCTCTTCGGCCAGATTCGGGACGAGGCGCAAAACAGCCTGTTTGACCTCTTCTCGGGCCGTCGCCTGAACGAGCGCTTCAGTCATTTCCGCAGCTTGTTTGGCGGCTGCCTGTTGGATTTCTTCCTTGATGAGTCCTTCAAGCGAATCGAGTTGTTCCCGAACCATGTCAGACAGCGCGGTGCCAACGGCATTGAGTTCTTCGCGGACGAATTGATCGATACGCTCCTTGATCAGGGGGCTCGCGATTTCAGACACGCTCTGCCGAATGAGGGGTTCGAAGAGAGACATTTTCTGTGAGAGAAACTTCGGGAGTGCCGTCGCGAGCACCGGTTCAAGCGCTCGAGTCAGGTGTTCTTCCGAGAGGGATGCCCCTACGCTTTTGGTCACGAGGGTTGCCAGCTCTTTCCCCACCATCTGGGGGAGCATGTCGGCAATCTTTTTTTCCGTTCGTTCCGACATAGAGTTAAGAAGTTGACCGAAGAGGCCCTTCATCGCTTCTTCCGGTTCGGCTGTCGGCGCCTGCGCGGTGGTAATCATGGAGGGGGCTTTCGGTTGAGGGTGGGGTGCGATCGCCTGTTCCTCTGTTTCCTCAGTCAGGCTGTCATCATCATCGGAGTCCATACCGATTGAGACCGGGGGCCAGGAGCGAGACTTCTTCTTTACTCCATTTGTCTTGGATGCCTGCTGTGTTTCAAGATCCGAGATGAGATCGATGAGGTGTTCTGGCTGAAAAGGTTTGTTGAGAAAGGCCTTGACCCCCAGCGAACGCAAGTGGGTTTCATCCACGCGATCCGAAGAGCTGATCAGGGAGATAATGTAGGTCTCTGCCAAGTTATCCAGCTTGTAGACTGCTTTGCAGAATCCCGAGAAGGTCATGTTCTCCAAATGATAGTCTGCAATGATGAAGTTTGGGTTTGTCTGGCGTGCCGCTTCCAAGGCTGCGGGGCCATCCTGGAATCCCGTGACCTCGCACCCGTGCGACTTTGAAATCTGCTCGACCAACCGGCGGACGGCGGGACTACTGTCGATGACAAAGATGCTTGAAGCCACCTAACCCTCCAATGTTATTGAACTATGTCGAAGCTAACAGTGAGGTATTTCTTTGTCAAGAAATCGCATGATTGGGCGCAGACTTTGACTCCGGATTTTTGAACTGCATACAATTGATTGGAAACCAGGCGAGGGGCAATGGGGACGTAAGGCATAAAGGGGTCGAGCGGGATTCGCCTAACGCCTCACGTTTCACGCCTCACGATATAACCCCTAGCCTCTAGTCCCGTGCCTCTCGCCGGAACATAGGATTTATACGACCAATGAAGACCAAAATTCATGTCATCTTTTTCGATGCAGCCGAGACGTTGTTTCAAATCAACGGTTCGGTGGCGGACATCTACCTCGCGCATGCGGTTCAGCACGGGTTTCGGCAGACTCCTGGCTCACAGGTCTCGATTGCGCAAGCCTTTCAGCGGGCCTTTCACGACTCATCTCCGCCGGTTTTTGCCGAAACAGATCCTGTTAAATTAAAGCAATGTGAACGGCTTTGGTGGTTCGACATCGTGCACAACGTGTTTTATCGCGTCGGGATGTTCGAACGGTTCGATGAATTCTTCGAGCAGGTCTTTCAGGTGTTTGAAGATCCTCGGTCCTGGGTATTATTTCCTGAGACCCATTCCGTGTTGACCAGGCTTCGTGCGGAGGGGTTTGAGCTTGGGATCGTGTCCAACTTCGATTCCCGGCTCTTTCCTGTGATGCGGGGGCTCGGCATCGACCGGCTCTTCGATACTGTGACGATCGCAAGCCTTGCCAGGGCCGCTAAGCCTGCATCGAAGATTTTCGAGATCGCCCTTGAAAAGCACGCGATCGATCCAGATGAAGCGATGCATGTGGGTGATAGCGTCCGGGATGATCTGGAGGGCGCGACGAAGGCGGGACTGACCGGCGTGTTGCTGGATCGAACTGGGCGCCATCAGGTGTCGGGCGGGCATGTGATTCGGACGTTGGAGGAACTGTTTCCACTGGTAGGATGCTAAAACAGTCCGCCAACCGGTCTTGTTCATTTGGTCTATCTGGTCTGTCTGGTCTCTCTGGTTCATCTGGTTAGTTTCGTTCAACCGATCACACTAGACCGACCGAACAGACCGAATAGACCAGATAGACCAGACAGACCGGGTTAAAGAAGTAGCGGAACCAGATCTTTCGCGCGGCCCTGCAGTGAGAGGTCAACCAGGTCCGACTGCGGGGTGCTATCGAGATTGATCTCGATGACCAGCGCACCGACCTCCTTCGCGACCGACGCAAATCCCGCTGCTGGGTAGACGATTCCCGAAGTGCCGATCACCAGGAGGAGGTCGCAGTTTCGTAGAGCCTGATCGCAGCGGCGCAGGTCTTCTCCCAAGAGCGATTCCCCAAACCAGACGATATGAGGCCGGAGCAGGGCTTGGCACAGCCGGCATGTCGGCAGGATGGGAAGAGGGACTTCCCGGTTCTCCGAGATGATGCCACAGCCGGTACAACGAACCTTCCAGATGTTGCCATGAATTTCGGAGAGCCGTTGCGAGCCGGCAGTTCGATGCAAGCCATCTACGTTTTGAGTAATCAGCCAGAATGTATCGGGCCTGCGACGTTCAAGTTCTACAAGGGCGATGTGGGCAGGATTCGGCTGTTTCGTGGCAATCAATTCACGCCGCCAGTTGTACCATTCCCAGACTAATCGGGGGTCGCGCTCGAAGGCTTCGGGTGTCGCGAGATCCTCCGCGCGAAAGGTGCGCCACAAGCCGTCTGTCCCACGAAAGGTCGGCACGCCGCTATCGGCTGAAATGCCGGCTCCTGTGAGGACGGTCACATGCCGAGCGGATGCCAGGTGTGTGCGGGCGAGGTGGATCTGATCGTCGGTGGTCATGGGGTTACTCAGGTGGATAGGCTGAAGGCCGAAGGTCGGAGTTCTGAGCACTTCAGCCTGAATACCTTCAGCATATCTACCTGATTGTTGCGCGAATTGTACCGTATTTTGAGTCGACGAAGCTGCGTGGTATAGTTCGCCTCCGATATTCTTGTGTGGAGGTGCCTATTCAGGTAGATAGGCTGAAGGCTTTTAGGGGTTGGGCTTCTTGCACAACCAGGATTCACCTCTACTTGAAGGGATAAAGGGGTAAGGGCACCGGGGTAGAGGGGCAAGGGCCTACCCCGACTATCCCTGTATCCTGCTACCCCCGCATTCGTGCTTTGCGAGAATACTTTAAACCTTCAGCCTTCAGCCTGAACACCTGAATAGTTACGCGAGGGACAAAATGAAACAGATTCTCATGGTGGGGGCTGGATCAGTCGGTGGGTTCTTCGGCGCGCATTTCGCGAAAGCGAATCTCTCTGTGTCGTTCCTGCTGCGGCCCAAGACGCTCGCAGCTGTGAAGCAGAATGGCCTCACGATCCGCAGCGCCAATGGTTCCTTCACCGTGCATCCACCAGCCGCTTCCGATCCGCGAGATCTCGCGAAGCCTGACCTGATCGTCCTTTCTGTCAAAGCCTACGATCTGGATGAGGTGCTGACCCAAATCGAGCCGGTCCTGACCGATAAGACAGTCATCTTGACCCTGCAAAATGGGGTCGATACAGAAGACCGTATCCTGGCGCGCGTTCAACGGGATTGTGTCGTTGGTGGTATCGCCTATATCTATACCAAGATCGCTGCGCCCGGCGTCATCGACCATTATAAGAAGGGGGCTGTGGCGATCGGGGAGCTGATGGGGCATCAGAGCGCTCGTTTGCTGGCCATCGCGGATCTGTTCAAGCAGGCAGGGATTCCTTGCCAGTTGACCGACGATATCCGGCGCAGCAAGTGGGAGAAGATGTGTTGGAATTGCGTCTTCAATCCCTTGACCGTGATGATCGACGACAAAGTGGCCAAGGCGCTCGATCATCCCGAGATGCTGGGGGTGATTCATCAGATTGTGGGTGAAGTCGTGGCGGTGGCAGCTACCGTGAAGGTGCCGTTAGCAGATGACATGGCAGAGAAGGTGGTTCGTTGGACACAAGAAATTCGGGATATCCATACCTCGATGTATGACGATTGGAAGGCCGGTCGTCCGACCGAGATCGACTTTCTGAATGGGTACGTCGCGAAGCTCGGGCGTGAATTCGGTATTCCGACCCCGCTGAACGACATGCTGACGGCAGTGATCAAGACGATTACCGAGCGGGATCGAACCGGTCCCGGTATCGTGCGGATCGACGGGGCGGTAGTTCAACCTGTCTCGCTCGACCGTGCCGCGATCGCATCCTTGCCGGCAGAGCATCAGCTAGATATTTCGACGGTGATGCCAGGCATGATGGGGAAAGGGATTCGCGTGAAGGGCCTGCTCGATATTCCAGCGCTGGCGATCGGCGCGGATCATGTGACTGTGCATTCGGCAGACGGAAAATATTCAGTCTGCCTCACGCTCCAACAGGCGAGAGAGCACGGGGTACTTGTCTATGAACTCGATGGAGCGGCCTTGCCTGATGCGAAAGGCGGTCCGTTCCGATTAGTCACCCCCGGGCTGGGAGATCTGTGCGCGAATGTGAAGGGGGTTGCTCGGATTGAGGTGACCATCGGAGCAGGAAAGGACACGAGGCCAACGGTAAAGATGAATTGTTAGCCGCATTCGTTTGTGAAACGTAAAACGTTCGAATCTGCAAACGAAGGATGCTTCACAGGGCAGGGGGGACTGGCTCCGCCGTCTGCGGCGGTGCCTGTCCCGCTGCTTCTCCGCTTCAATGCGTCAATGCCGGTGCCGGAATTGACTTGAGGCCGGCTGCTTTCGCTTCTTTCGTAAACGTGTTTTGTGCCGAGTCATGGAGGAGTTACGTTTTGAATAGTTAAGATCCAACTCGCCCGCGTATTTTTCTGTACTCTGGTCGCCAAGCGAATCGTCATGCTGCATAGCTTTATCAAGAAGTCTGACAAGACGCCTCTTCGCGAGCGTGAGATCGCTGAGGCGCGGCTGAAGGAGGTCAAAGATGCATACGCATGATCAACTCGTCAAGAAGCTCATGCGCCGCCCGGGCGTTCGGGCAGAGGTGGAACGTATCGAGCGCGAAGAGTCTGTGCTGCTCGATGCCTTGCTCAAGGCGCGGCAAGAAGCGGGGCTTACCCAAGGACAGGTGGCGGCTCGAATGGGGACCCATGCTCCCGCTATCGCTCGTCTGGAACGTGCGCTTGCCAGCGGGAAGCACTCTCCATCGATTGCGACGTTGCGCAAGTACGTTAAGGCTTGCGGCAAGCGCCTGGTGCTCCGAGTCGCATGAGACACCTGATCCGTTCGATTGAGCAGACGATTTGAGGCAAAAAAAGGGGGCGTGCCGTTAGGCACGCCCCCTTGATCTTTGCAGTCAGCAGACTGAAACGGTTACTTCACTGCGTCAATGCTGGCGCCGAAGTTAATGTGGAACGCCGCTCCATTCATGACCAGAGCCGGCAGAGACTTGACCCCGGCTGCTTCGGCTTCTTTCACCCGTGATTTGTCCGTACCGAGATGGACACTCTCCACTGTATACTTCGCCGGATCCAGGGCGTTGGCGACGCTGTTCTCGGCTGAAACGCATACGGGGCATCCTGCGTGATAGAAAATCGCTTTGGTTGTCATTGTAATCTCCTTTTAACGATAATGGTTTAATTGATGTTACTGTATCCACAACAGCGTAGAAACAACGCCAGGCTCAGGGCAGCAGATACGTTTCCGGTCCCCCGTCTACCTGGCCACGGTAGCGTACTGACAATCTGACAATGAAATCAATAGAAAAATTAGCGTCCCAGAGGCGCGTGAAGCATCATTCGTCTCTCAGGTCCATCTGGTCTATCTGGTCCGAGCCCACGACGAGACAGACCGAATAGACCAGACAGACCTGTCTAGCGGATAACCTGAATCGCTTTCCATCGTTCCGATCGGAAGCGCCAGAGTAGCAGCCCCATTCGGACTGTCCAATCAGCAATCATGGCGCTCCAGACGAAAAGTACGTCGAGTGCGAGCCAGGGGCCTGCGATGACTGCGATGGGCAGGCGGATTCCCCACATGCCGACTGTCGTTGCCACCATGATGAATCTGGTGTCGCCGGCTCCACGTAGCGATCCGGCCAGAACCATGGTGAGGGCGAGCGGAACTTGGAGGATGGCGACGATGCGTAGGAACACTGTGCCGAGTTCGACGACGGCTTCGTCGTTGGTAAAGGTCCGGAGCAGGGCATAGGGAAAGAAAAAGAACAGCAGACCCATCGAGGCCATCGCGATGCCGGCCAGACGGTTCGCCTCCCAGTTTTCCAATTTGGCCCTGACATATTTCCCCGCGCCGATACTCTGCCCCACCATCGTGGCTGCCGCGATTGCGAAACCATACCCCGGCAGGAACGAGAGGGATTCGATCGATAAGCCGACTTGATGGGCGGCGTAGGTCACAGTGCCGTAAAGTAGGACAATTTTGGTGTAGAGAATAATCCCTGCCTGTTGAAATATCCGTTCGCCGGAAACCGATGCGCCAATCTGCCAGGTGGAACGCAAGAGATCGCGCCGTACGTATAGTGACTTTCTGAAAAGCTTTCGGCAGGTCCAGAGGAGATAGGCCACGCCCGTTCCTTCTGCGATACCCGCAGCAACGGCTGCTCCGGTGATACCCAAGGCAGGGAATCCCCAGAGTCCGTAGACCAGTGGATAGGCTATCGTGAGATACAGGAGATTGACTGCGATCAAGGCGTACATGGGAGTTTTGGTGTCTCCGGTGCCCTGGATGATGGAAGAGATGACCTGCAGGAAGATCGTGCAGGGAATGACCAGGAAAATGAAGTTCGAGTAGGGAAGGGCCAGCGCGATGACATCGTGTTCTGCGCCCAACAGTTCCATGATGACACGATTCAGGGACAAACCGAGTACCACAAGCGCACAGGATACGATGGCGGCCAATCCAAGGAGATGGGTGGCCGCTTCCCCGACGTCTTTGGTGCGGCGAGCGCCCCACAGTTGGGCGATAAGGACGTTGGCTCCCACCGATAATCCGGAGACGAGCGTGGTGGCCATGAAGGCCAACAACTGGCCAAGCCCGACAGCCGCGATGGAAGTGGCGCCGAGGCCACCCACAAGGAAGACCGCGGCGATGCCTTCGGTGCGTTGAAGCAGGGTGCTGACCGTGACAGGTAAGGCCAGGGTCAGGACGGACTTTCTGATCTGTGAAACACCGGATGTCATGGCGGGCCATCCTAACAGGATGTTGACTAACAGGTTGCTGGAAAATACGTCAGTCTGTCTGGTCTATTCGGTCTGTCTCGTCTGTTTGGTTGAATGAAGCTAATCCGATGAACTAGACAGACTGGACAGACCGAATAGACCAGATAGACCAGTCTCGTGTGTCTCGCACGATTATTCTGCGGGCTGGACAAACGTGTGTCTGGCCGATTAGTGTCATTTCATCATGACTGATCTCAGCGACCTCTCACCCGCTCCTCTTCCGAAGGCCCCGCGTTTGTCAAAGTCGAAATTCCTGTCCGGTCTGCAATGCCACAAACGCCTGTATCTTGAAGTCCATCAACCCTCTCTCGCGACCAAGCCGGATGCGGCGACTCAGGCGATGTTCGATATGGGAACAGAAGTCGGGGAGTTGGCCCGGAGTCGCTTCCCAGGCGGTGTCTTGGCGACAGCGAGCTATCGCCAGACAGAAGCCGCTCTTGCGCAGACAGCTGAACTGGTCCAGGACCCCATGGTGCCGGCCATTTTCGAAGCGGCATTTTTGTACAGCGGGGTGTTGATTCGCGCGGATGTGTTGGAACGTGTCCTGACCGCGGAAGGTCAGCCCTGTGGCTGGCGCCTGATCGAGGTCAAGTCTTCAACAAAGGTCAAAGACGTACATCTCGAAGATCTCGCCGTGCAAAGCGAAGTGATACTGGGCGTGGGGCTGACGCTTGTGTCTGTCGGTCTCATGCATATCAATACTGGGTATCTGTATCGAGAGGGAGCGATCGATCTAACAGCGTTATTTACGATTCAGGACCTGTCCGAGGCGGTGGCTCAACGACGGGTTGCAGTGCCCGAGCGGTTGGCCACGATGAGCCGCATGTTGCTTCAGCCCCAAGCCCCTGAGATTGAGCCTGATCGGCATTGTCATATACCCTACGATTGCCCCTTCTGGGAACATTGCACCAAAGACAAACCAGCCCGGTGGATTCATTACTTGCCGGGATCGAAGCAGGTGGTCACTCAGTTGGCTCAACAGGGGGTGACGACGATCGATGAGATTCCTGACGGTACGAAGCTGTCGCCGGTGCAGCGCCATGTGAAGGAGAATGTCGAGTGGGTGTCTGCGAAGCTCGGTTCTGTGTTGAAGGCCGTGCAGCATCCGGTGCATCACCTCGATTTCGAAACGGTCATGCTGTCGGTGCCTCGGTTCTCGGAGACAAGACCCTATCAAGCCCTGGCTGTTCAGTGGTCGAACCACATCGAACAGGCAAGCGGCGAACTGCGCCACGAGGAGTTTTTGCACAAGGATGTGAGCGATCCCCGGAAGGTTCTTGCCGAAGCCTTGCTGGAATCTCTAGGGGATAAGGGGAGTATCTGCGTCTATTCGCCGTACGAACGGTCTATTTTGGAGCAGCTGGCGGTTGCAGTTCCGTCACTGAGGCAAGCACTGTTGCGCATTGTTGGCCGGCTTTGGGACCTCTTTCCGATCATACGCGATCACTACTACCATCCGGCCTTCGGCGGATCCTATTCCATCAAGTCGGTGCTGCCGGCTATGGTTCCCTCACTGGCCTATGATGATTTGACGATTAAAGAGGGAGGGCATGCGGCTAGTCAATACTACCGCATGGTCTTTGTCGAAACGGATTGGGTCGAACGGGCGACTATCCAGGAAGCGTTGTTAGCCTACTGTAAGCGCGACACTCTGGCGATGGTTGAGCTCAGGCGAGCACTGAAGGAAAAAGCGCAGATGAAAGGCGAGACTGGTTGATCTGGTCTGTCCGGTTCATCTGGTTCGTTTTGTCCAGCCAAACACACGACACAGACCGAATAGACCAGACAGACCGAACTGACCAAATGAACAAGACAGGCGCCCGAAACGTCGTCGGCATGAGCGAGCGTGGTTTTTGGCGGAGAGGGTGGGGATCGAACCCACGGTCCCGTTGCCAGGACAGCAGTTTTCGAGACCAACCAAGTCAGATTTTGAGGAAGGCCAATCCCCGCATTTAGTCGACGAAATCCTTGATAGGAGCGGAGAATAGCATTTCGAGTCATTGCATCCTGTTGCGCTGGGTGTGAGGGGTGTGAGGACTGATGGTTACAAAAAAGGTTACACTTTTACCCGAGCGCCGCGCGGGCCGATCAAGTCCAAAGTTGGGCTATTTTTCAGCATCCCTCTGATGCTCTCGAAGAGCCGTTCGACGCCGGAGACCTATGATCCAATCATTGACCGGAAAGCGTGAGGCATTCTGCCAGCTGGTCGCAGTCGGCTCGACGTACACCGACGCCTATCTCGAAGCCTACCAGAAGCCGGCCGACTACGAGCGGAAGCTGGCGGCTGAAGAAGGATCACGCCTGATGGCCATGACCGATATGCGCCTCCGCGTGCAGGAGCTCCGGCGCCCGGTGATCCGCAAACTGCGTCGTCGTATCGAGTATGGATTACAGAAGGCGTTTGGGCAGTGCGAGATCGCGTGGGACCTGGCTTATGAGAAGGGCGACCCAAGGGCGATGCTCAAGGCCATTGAGATGCAGGCGACGCTCGCGAAGTTGTTGAGTGACGACCTACACGTGACGCATCGTTACGGCGTCCTGGACGATGCAAGTACCGAGACGTTGCTGGCCATAAGAACAGAGGTAGAAGTTCGGCGCGAAAGGCAAAAAGGAATTGCCAGCCTGTCAGGTCGTGAATCCGAAAACCGATTCGGCTGACCCCCACAGGCCCCCTTTTTCAATCGCTGATTGGGACCCCCCATTTCTGGCCGAGGTGCTCATTCTCGGTATAAATTGCCCGGCACCATTTTTTTTAAAAAAATGTCACTGCAAAGGGAGCTCGCTACAACAGTGCCCGGCGAAGAAGACTTTGCTGTTCTGCGTTGGCTGTCTTGTTCTGCCCCACTCAATCTTTGAATAGCGTGTTGCTCGTATGTGACCCACCACTCTGCGTAGATCTTGGCCAGTGATCGCATCCTGACCACGTGGTGCGGCGCTTTGCGGTGCATCATCAGACTCTTTGTCGCTTCCGCCACTCCCACGGCGGCACGGGATTCGGTTCCACCCACAAACCTTTCTTTACCTCTCGTGCATCCCTCTCTAGCTTTTCAAGCTCCGCATCCAGAGGAGCGTATTTCCGATACCGCCAGCACATCCCTTGCCTGACGAGTTCCTGATGAGTCCAAAAGGTTTGTGAAATCCCTAGCGGATATCTGTGTGATTTGTTTGAGGATCAAGACGGGCAATCATCGAGGTCAGACCCAACTGATTTTGAGTGTGCGATGGACTCAACTTCTGTCACGTGAGGTCTCTTAAAATACCTACAAACCGGTCATCGGACGTCTTGGTTGCACTGACTTCAACCGAAATGACCGTTCCATCTTTTCGCTGGAGTAATCGGGTATAACGTAAGTTCTTTTCAGCGCGAAGTTGTTCGAGGCGTTGCTGAGCTAGGGGTCTTTCTGAGGGAACATAGGTGCCCCTCACATGAAGCTGGAGCACCTCCTCTCTCGTACGCCCCAACATGGCACAGGCCTTCGGATTCGCCATCAGAAAATATCCGTCTCGATCTAACACGACCATCCCGTCCGATGCCTCCTCCATCAGGAGTCGATATTGCTGTTCACGTTCTTGCAGCGCCGCTTCCGTGTGCTTGCGCTCGGTAATATCTTGAGCAAAAACTAGCACCCCCTTCACGTTCCCCTCGGAATCACGATAGGGCACCTTGTCCGTCTGTACCCAGCGTTGCTCTCCGGAAGCCGTTCGGTACAGTTCCACGATGCCGAGTGTTGGCAGGCCCGAAGCGATGACCTGGAGGTCATCCCGGTAGTAGTGTTCCGCTTCTTCCGGATATAGGGCAGAGGTGGGCTGTCCTTCCACTTCTGCCACAGTCTTATTGATGGATTCAGCCGCACGCCGGTTCGTTCGCACGATGCGATTGTGGGTGTCCTTGTACCAGACCATGGCCGGAATGAGATCCAATAGGACCTGCTGCTCGATCTGCTGCTGCAGAAGCGTTGCTTCAGCCTGCTTCCGCAGGGTGCTGTCGCGGACAATGCCACAGCTATACATCTTATCGCCGACTCTCCAGGTGCTGAGCGAGACCTCCATGGGAAATTCGCTCCCGTCTTTTCGTAAGCCATGCAGTTCGATCGTTCGCCCGGTCACGGGTACTCTGTCAGCGGCCTTGGCGCGCGCAAGCCCGCGCTGATGGTCCTCGCGAAACCGAGTGGGCATGATGGCAGTCAGCGGGTGCCCCAGTATCTCTCCTGCTGTATATCCAAAGAGCCGTTCGGCAGCCGTATTCCATGAGACAATCGTGCCGTCGTCATCAGCCACCACGATCCCGTCCGGTGCCGCGCGGACAACCTGTCGAAACTGCTCTTCACTCGCATTCAGCGCATGCTCGGCATGATGCATCTTGAGCGCCACTTTCCGTACAGCAATGGCTTGACGGAGCGTGAAGAGGAGCTCATCCCGGTGGTACGGCTTAGTAATGTAGGCAAAGGCGCCTTGGCGGAGGGACTCCACTGTGTGGCTCTCTTGTGTGGATGCGGTGAGGACAATCACTGGCAGTCCGGGATCGAGGGCCTCTACCCCCCGAAGGACCTCGAACCCGCTCAGATCCGGCAGCCCCAGATCTAAGATCACTGCTCCAAACGAACCCTGTTCAGCTGCCTGCAGCGCCTCCCTTCCCGTCATCACGCTACGCACCGTATAGCCCACATGTCGAAGAAGATCTTCGAGAGCCCGGCAGATATCCGGCTCATTATCCACAATGAGTAGGGAGGAGAGTTGGGAGGAAAGTTCTTCGGCGGCCATCATCTCACCGACACAGGGTTAAATCGGTCACCATAGTGACGCGTAGCCCGCTGGAACGCAACGCCTGGCAGCTATGGTCAAATGCATTTGTTTATGACCCGTCACGATGATAGAGAAAAGCCCTGATAAATCAAACGCACCCGTGGCCATAACACGGTAGGGGTTTTGATCTCAGGGGTGACATGGCGTCGCGAAGGAGAACATAGGAGAACGATAGCGTTCATGTATTGAACTTGCAATCCACTCCCACGGCGGCACCGGCTGCGGGTCAGCCCACATGCCTTTTGTGCCTCCCCAACCCTTCCAACATCGTATTCCCAGAGACCAGAGCTGAGGTGGCTTGCTTCACTCGCTGGCCGTACTCGCCATACACGGGGGAATACCGCCCCATTCGCAGTAAGTCCTGCGTCGCGCCCGATTCGTCAATTTCCAACTAAGCTTGGCACGCACTCGAACCAGAACCCCGAACTCTGCAGTCAGTACCTCACCGTCACCCATCCCATGACCCGGCTGC
>CAMDRK010000001.1 GCA_945906715.1 Nitrospira lenta | reverse complement strand
GCCGGAAGTGATCACGGAACTTCGCAATGTTCAGCGATGGATTCGCAGCGAATTGGTCGAGCGTTTGCGAGACGAGCCGATGTGGACCGCCTTCGTTACCGCGCTTCGAATTCGTGTAGGAATCGAGGACGGCAGCATTGTCGCGTTTGTCGATGACTTGCACAACAGCAACCGTACCTATTGCCGTGAGCTCTGGGCCGCGCTGAAGCCGCTCAAGATTAAATGGGGTTGCCAGTCCACGATGTTCCTCGCTGACGACGAGGAGATGGTCAAGCTTGCGGCTGAGAGCGGTTGCGTGTCGGTCTTCGTCGGGATGGAATCGCTCGATGAAGACGCGTTGGATGAAACGAACAAGCCGTTTAACCGAGTCAAGAAGTTCTCCGATGAAATCAAGATGTTCCACGATTACGGCATTATGGTGAATCCTGGGATCGTGTTCGGATTCGACAGCGACGATGTGACCGTGTTCGAACGGGCCGTCGACTTCTTGACGAAGAACCAGGTGGAATTGGCGTACTTCAACGTGCTGACGCCCCTTCCCGGTACGACGCTGTACGACCGCTATGAAAAGGCCGGTCGTATCTTCGATAGGGACTGGGCGAAGTACGATGGCAAGCATGTGGTGTACCAGCCTAGCCGTATGACGGTTGAGCAACTACAAGATGGCTTCCACTGGGCCAATCATGAATTCTATTCGATCCCTTCAATCTGGAAACGGTTGTCGGGCACGAGTCAACGGCTCATTCCGCGATTGGAGATGAATCGGGAGTTCCGGAAATTGGTCAAGCGAACCTGTCCCAAAGCGTCCCTATCGCCGCTCGCGGGGGTGTTGAAGAATCTCCAAGCGAAGCTCCCGGTGTTGGACAAGGAGAAATTAATTCCTAGCGCGTTGCATGCACTGAAGCAGGCATTAGATCCGAACGCGCTCTCGGCGCAACAGTTGATTTTCCACATCAAGGCCAAGCGGCATGACAAGTTTGCCGCGTTGTTTGTAGATCTTGAGGGCACGCTCGATCGCCTGAATGCCTTGGAATTGATCAAGCGAATCAAGGAAGCGGCCAATCAGGCAAGCATGGACATCATCGTCAACTTCGAGCACCTCAAGCTGGCGACGCCAGACGCCCTCAAAGCGTTGGTGGCCTCAGACGCGATGAAGATAGCCATTCCGAATGTGAAGGTTCGCTATCGTAAATTCAAGGATGCGTTCGAAGCCTCATTGCAAGGCTTCCCGCTTGCAGGTATCGAGCATCTCAACGAAGATTTGCAGGATGCATAATTTTGAGTATCGACACGGTGAACTCTATTGCGAGCAGGTGCCGGTTAGCCGGATCGCCAAGGAGGTCGGCACGCCGTGTTACGTCTACAGCTACACGACCCTCGTTCGTCATTACCGGGCCTATGACGGGGCCTTCAAAAGTATTCCCCATGTGATTGCCTTCGCCATGAAGGCCAATTCCAATATCGCGATCCTCCGCCTTATGGCCAAGGAGGGGAGCGGGGTGGATATTGTGTCAGGGGGAGAACTCTTTCGGGCGCTCAAGGCGGGCGTCCTTCCCTCAAAGATCGTTTTTGCGGGCGTCGGCAAGAGCGCGGAGGAGATTCGCGAGGCCCTGAAGGCCGACGTCCTCATGTTCAACGTCGAGTCCTCGGCCGAGCTGCAGGCGCTGAATGAAGTGGCGGCTTCCGTCGGAACCAAGGCGAGAGTCGCCCTCCGCATCAATCCTGACATCGATCCGAAAACGCACCCCTACATTTCGACCGGTCTCAAAAAGAGCAAGTTTGGGATTGCCGCCGACCGGGCGCTCGAAGAGTTCGCCCTGGCTTCCTCGCTCGCCAACATCGATGTCGTCGGGGTTCACAAGCATATCGGGTCACAGTTGACCGAAGTCACGCCGTTCGTCGAGGCCGTGAAGAAGGTGGTGAAGCTGGTTGGAGCTTTGAAGTCGCAGGGCATCAACATCCGCTATGTCAATATCGGCGGCGGCCTTGGTATTACCTACTCGGACGAAACGCCGCCGTTGCCGCAGGATCTTGCAGATGCCGTGTCGCCACTGCTGAAGGATTTGAATATCACCCTGATCATGGAGCCTGGTCGTGTCATCGTGGGCAACGCAGGTATTCTCGTAACGAAGGTGTTATATCGGAAAGACGGCGAAGCAAAGCGGTTCATCATCGTCGATGCAGCGATGAATGACCTGATCCGGCCGAGCCTCTACGGGGCCTATCACGAGATTCGCCCCTTGTCAGAGGCGGTGTTACAGCGGCCCAAGCATCACGTGGATGTGGTCGGTCCGGTCTGCGAGTCCGGAGATTTTCTGGCGAAAGACCGGTCGTTGCCGGAGGTCAATCCTGGGGACATGCTGGCGGTGATGAGCGCAGGGGCCTATGGATTTGTGATGGCCTCGAATTATAATTCACGGCCTCGGGTGCCGGAAGTCTTGATCAAGGATGGGGAGATCCACGTCATCAAGGCCAGAGAGACGTACGAGGACTTGATAAAGGGCGAAACGATTCCGGCATTCCTTAATTGAGGAATGGATTCCGCGGCGGAGGGGTGAACATGTTTACCGGCGCATTGATTGCCATAGTGACCCCGTTCAGGAATGGCAAGGTTGACGAGCGGGCCTTCGGCGACCTTATAGAATGGCAAATTGCCAACGGGACGAACGGAATTGTGCCCTGTGGCACCACCGGAGAGTCCGCCACCCTCTCGCATCAGGAACACCATCGCGTAGTTGAATTGACCGTCGAAGTGGTCAATCGCCGCGTTCCCGTGATTGCCGGGACCGGCTCCAACAGTACGGAAGAAGCGGTGTCCCTCACGAAGCATGCCAAGCAGGCAGGGGCCGACGGGGCACTGATCATTACGCCCTATTACAACAAGCCGACGCAAGAGGGGTTGTACCGGCACTATAAGGCGATTGCGGAATCCGTGGATCTTCCGCAAGTTCTGTATAACATACCCGGAAGGACCGGTGTGAACATGCTGCCATCCACAGTCGCGAGACTCTGTGGATTGCAGAGCATTGTCGGGATCAAAGAGGGGAGCGGGTCAGTCCAGCAGGCCTCTGAGATCGCGCAGACGTGTGGCGACCGGATGATCGTTCTTGCCGGAGATGATGCCCTGACGTTGCCCATGATGGCAGTCGGAGGGAAAGGGGTCATTAGCGTGACATCGAACGTTGTCCCATCCGAGATGGCGCAATTGGTTAAGGCCTTCTTGAGCGGACGCATCGACGAAGCGCGCCGGATTCATTTCGCACTATCGCCGCTCTTCTCCGCGCTCTTTTATGAGACTAACCCGATTCCGGTGAAAACTGCGCTGGGCATGATGGGCAAAATCGATCCGGAGCTGCGGCTGCCGCTTTGCGCCATGGCGGCCGAGACAAAGGATCAACTGACGCGGGTCTTAAAGGATGCAGGCCTCATCTAGCAGGCTGCGGGGAAATTCGATTTATACATAAACCGCCAATGGCATCTTACCGATGGCGCTGAGGTCAAGATAGTCGCAGGATGCTCAAAATGGCCGTCCAGCAAGGCCGCAGCGAGCGAAGAGGCGAGGCGTACGCTTCGGTACGTTGAGCCTCTGAGCGATGCGAGAACGATGCTGGCGGACTTTTTCAGCATCCTGCTAGCGTAAGGGGTAAGTGTTCGGATGATTAACGTTATTGTTGCAGGGGCAGCCGGTCGCATGGGCTGTCGGCTGGTCGCTCTTATCAAAGATTCGACCACCCTGACGTTGGCCGGTGCGGTCGAAGGAAAGGGCCATCACGCTGTGGGTGATGATGCCGGAGAGACGGCTGGTTGTGGCCGTGCGAGCCTCCCGATTACCGACGATCTCGCGGGGCTCCTTGATAGAGGAGAAGTGGTCGTCGATTTTTCCTCCCCTGAAGCGACCTTGCATCATCTACGTACGGTGGCGCAGCACAAAAGAGCGATGGTGATCGGTACGACAGGATTTTCCGTTCCTCAGCTTGAAGAGCTGAAATCGCTTGCCCGCCAAGTTCCCTGTGTGTTGTCCCCCAACATGAGCGTGGGCGTCAATCTGATCTATAAGATCATTAGTGAGATGGCGAAGACGTTAGGGGACGAATACGACATTGAAGTGATTGAAGCCCATCATCGTCTGAAAAAGGATGCGCCGAGCGGGACGGCGCTCAAGATTGCGGAAGTCTTGGCGCATGCCGTGAACCGCGATCTGGATCAGGTCGGCGTCTACGCCAGAAAAGGTCTTGTCGGGGAACGGAAGAAAGGCGAAATCGGGATTCAAACCATTCGTGCAGGCGACATTGTCGGCGACCACACGATTCTCTTTGGTGGAATGGGTGAACGTATCGAAGTGACGCATCGAGCGAGTAGCCGAGATACCTTCGCAGGAGGCGCTCTACGTGCTGCTCGGTGGGTGGTCCGGCAGCAGCCAGGTCTGTACGACATGATGGATGTACTGAGTCTTCGATAGATTCTCTTCTCTGCTCCGGCTCCCTACATTATAAATTTGAACAGCAATTACCGCTGTCGCGACGGATCCTCTGTTGAGGCATCATCAGATCCATAACAAGCAAGAAGTTGAGACGATGTGGGGGCAGCTATCGTGTGGCGTACGAGGGGGACTGCATTATGGGTTATCGACCGATTGTCTCAAGATCCCGCTCGCTTGAGTGAGCGAGCACAGCGGCTCTTCGTGTGGCGATCGCTGCAGATAGACGAGCATAAATTTCCTGGGCTGAGTCTGTCCAATCGGCATTGGGCGGATCGCCACGGAAGGCGGCTTCAGCTGCCTTGTGCTCGTCGTACGTGAGCGGTTTCGGTTCTGTCATAGCGCCGGTTAATGTCGTGCGGTAATAGGCCGAGGTTCCTGATCCGCTGATTTCCGGCGACCACAGTTCAAACACGCGAACACTGTGATCGCAAGCCCTGCGTTCAGATCCACTGCCCGTTCCGGTAACATCGCCCCGCGGCATTTATCACAAATCGTCATGGCGCAATCTACCATGATGGAATGCGGAAGCATACCCACCTGAAGTACTGATTTATCTTTAAAGGTAGGCCCTTCCGCCCATATGCAGCTAGGCCGTTTGAATAGAAGATGGGAACGAGAATTCGTTAGTATATCGGCCAAGATAGAATGGGGAACCCTTGACAGTGGTCACGCTGTCCCATAGGATTGTGGCATCAGTAAGGACACCCCACTATGTATAGAATTATCCTCATTCTCGGGTTGCTTGTGGTGCTGTATTTTCTTATCCGGCGTGCCGTTCGGGCGCTCAAAGGCCCGGGTGAACCGGATGGTCTACTCCCGGATAAGGATCACATGGTTCAGGATCCTGTTTGTTTAGTATTTGTTCCACGGGAAGTGGCAATAACGCAAGATATTGGGGGGCAGAAGTATTATTTCTGTAGCCAATCCTGCGCACACAAATTTCAGGAAAAACTTGCCGGTTAACAGCCTGAGTAACTGGAGTCGGACAGCTTTTCTTCTTTGTCGAATTTGAGCGTGATCTGGCACTGATTAGGGGTGAAGTTAAAGAAAGGTGGGCCTGATTTTCCGCCGGCGATGCGATAGTAGGTCCAGGTTTCGCCGCCAAAAAATCTGGTGGCTTTGCCGCTCGGGGCTCCCCAGTTTTTCTCAAACCAGGCCTTGTCCTTGCCTTGAAGCTCAGCCGGTTTGAGTGACTGTTCAAGATAGGGATTTCCACCGCCGCAGCCGGTCAGGATCAGACTAAACAGGAGTACCCAGGCCGATCGTTGCATCATGCATTCTCCCCGGTCGTATGGATATAAGCAGCGTAGAAACGAGCCATGGTGAAGCCGGATTCTAACCGGCAGTCTTGGGCCTGTCAAACTGGCATATGCTTGGTGGAGGATTGTAGCCAGGTTGAGTTCTTCATAGAATAACCGATAATGAACTGACCACAATGATTTCTCATTTCGACATGAAAGGACAATGCCATGAAATTCTTTCTTGATACAGCCAACGTCAAGGAAATCCAGGAGGCGGCCAGCCTCGGACTTCTTGACGGAGTAACCACGAATCCGTCGCTTGTCGCCAAGGAAGGACGAAGCTTTAAGGAAATGCTCGTCGAGATTTGCAACATCGTGGATGGGCCGATCAGTGCAGAAGTTGTCAGCCTCGAAGCCGATGCCATGGTGAAGGAAGGGAAGGAACTTGCAAAGATCCATAAGAACATTGTCGTAAAGGTGCCGTTGATTGCAGAGGGATTGAAGGCCACCAAACGATTGGCCGCCGAGGGCATCAAGGTGAACGTCACGTTGTGCTTTTCTCCAACCCAGGCGCTTCTTGCAGCAAAAGCCGGTGCCTGGTGCGTCTCACCCTTCATCGGTCGGCTTGACGACATCAGTTCAAACGGGATGGAACTGATCCGCCAGATCCTGACCATCTACCGCAATTATGACTATAAGACCCAGGTGTTGGTGGCAAGTGTGCGTCATCCTCAGCATGTCGTCGAAGCTGCGCTCGCCGGTGGACATATTTGTACGATGCCCTTCTCGATTTTTCAGCAGATGGTAAAACACCCCCTGACCGATAGCGGACTCAAGAAGTTTCTGGCGGATTGGGAAGCACAAGCCAAGAAGTAAAAACTAGCAGGAAGGTTGAGGTTCAGGCTAAGGTTGAGGCTAAGATGAGAACATTAGATCTTCGCTCAATCTTGACCTTGACCTTGACCTCGGCCTCAACCTACTTCACTCGCTCCGCCTCGGCAAGTCGTTGGCGAGCGGTTGCGAAGATGTGGTGAAACATCGGCCTGGTCAATAGTCCGGTGAAGGTATTTTGTTGGCTGGGATGGTATGAGCCGATCAGAGTAATGCCCCAGGGAAGAACTTGCACGGTTCCATGGGAAAATTTCGGGAGCGGTGAGGGAAGTTGCAATCCCTCATCACGGCAGACTTTCAAGTAATGATCGAACGCAATCTTGCCCAGCGCCACAACCACTCGAATCCTCCGTAATGACCGGAGCTCTTCGCTCAGATAGGGGCGGCAGGCCTTGAATTCTTCAGGGGCCGGTTTGTTGTCTGGCGGCGCGCAACGGATCGTGGCGCCAATATAACAGTCCGATAGCTTCAGCCCGTCATCCCGGTGGTGTGAGCCTGGTTGGTTGGCGAAGCCAAATCGGTGTAAGGCGTCATAGAGCCAGTCCCCGCTGCGATCGCCTGTAAATACCCGCCCAGTTCGGTTGGCACCGTGGGCAGCAGGCGCGAGTCCGAGCACGTAGAGGCGGGCATGGGAGTCCCCGAATCCAGGGACCGGACGTCCCCAATAGGTCCAGTCCTCATACTGCTTCCGCTTCTCTCTGGCAATCGTCTCCCGATAGGTGACGAGCCGTGAACAGGCAGTGCAGTGGGTGATGCGATCGTTGAGGAGGACCAGCGCACGCATAGTCGCGCAGTCTAGCACGAATCTGAAAGTCGATCATGCTTGCCGGTCCCTTATCAGACTGTTAGCATACAAAGTTGCTATGGATCGTTCACTGTACGTAGGAGGCAGGATGGGCATGACGACATGGGTTCGAAGAGTATTGGCGCTCAACGGGTTGTGGATGGTGCTCATGCTTCCGATTGTGACGGGGGCACAGGCGCAACCTGAACAGTCCGAGGCAAAAGAGAGTACGCCTCGATCTGGAGCCACTGGAGAACCAGACCGAGAGGTAATCTTGGTCGATCCTCTTGAGGATCCCAACGAGCCAGAAGATCGCCTCGTCATTCTTCCGGAAATCAAGCGAGATGGAGAGCGCTACTTCCTTAGTTCGTTTAAGCTGCCTGACAAGTTGACCTTTGCCGGCCAACCGGTTCCGCTCGATAACTGGCAGGTACGGGAACGTATCGAATATGAGTTCTATCAATTTTTGGAGGATCAGGGCGAAAGTATCATTCTCGCCAAACGAACCGGACGTTGTTTCCCTCCCGCCGAAAAACAGTTGGCCGAGGCCGGGTTACCGGACGACCTCAAGTATATGTTGCTGGTGGAGAGCAAGTGTGTGGCCGCCGCCTATTCAAAGGCGAAAGCGTCCGGGCCATGGCAGTTTATCCCTTCCACCGGACGACGCTATCGTCTCAAGAGCGACGCGGTCCTGGACGAACGCCGCAATCTGGAAATGTCGACGGAAGCGGCGGTCAAGTATTTGCGCTATCTCAAGGATTTCAAGGAAAACGATTGGTTCATGGCCATGGCTTCGTACAATGCCGGTGAAGAACGAGTTCGCAAGCTTTTGAAGGATCAAAATATTACCGACTACTGGAAGATGCACGGGCCGAGGGAAACGATGCGCTATGTCCCGAGAATCATCGCCGCCAAGGAAATCTATTCGCAGCCTGAGAAGTACTTGGGGCTGAGCAAGAAAGACCTGTATGTGCCGATGGAAATTGAAACAGTCACCGTCAACGTGAAAGATTCCCAACGAGCCCTCACCTCGATTGCCGAAGAATATGGAACCTACTTCTTGGAACTCAAGATGCTGAATCCTGAATTCAAGAAAGATGTGCTTCCACGCGGAACCTATCAAATGAAAGTCCCTCGGCAGACTTGTCCGAGCCGTTGTTTCAAGCAGGACAAGACTCCTTAGAAGGGGGATGGTCCGGTGAGTCCCCTGTGCTCGCGCAACGCGCGGTCTCAGAAGACCCTCGTTGGACGCGCGCAGTGGGGGACTCACCGGACCATCCTAAGATGACGTACACAGCGAGCCCATCAGCAGCGTGATGCAGATTCCTTCCTCTCCTATCCGGCCACTTCTGAAGAAATTAATTCGTCAAGGACTGGGTGCGGTCGACGCCAGGAAGGCGGTCGGTCGCGCCATCTCAAGAAACGGCAACGAGCTGGTCATTGGCCGGCGTCGATATGACCTGCGTCGATATGAGCGCGTAGTTGTGGTCGGGGCAGGGAAGGCCACGGCTTCGATGGCCCAGGCGGTAGAACAGCGGCTGGGCCCTCGATTGCAAGGCGGCTTCGTCGTGGTCAAGCATGGCCATGTTGTGCCGACGAAACGGATTGTTGTTGCAGAAGCAGGTCATCCAGTTCCCGATCGGTTCGGGCGGCAGGCGGCAGCCAGGCTTAGTGCCATGGCCGCAGGACTTGGCCGGCGAGACCTCTTGATCGTGCTTCTATCCGGTGGGGCTTCGAGTTTATTGCCTGCTCCTGTTGCAGGGATTACGCTAGCCGACAAGCAACGGACCACGCAGGAACTCTTGCGATGCGGAGCGAGTATCCGTGAAATCAATACCGTCAGAAAACATCTCTCCCGCATCAAGGGCGGACGTCTTGCCGAATTGACCGAAGCCACCGTTGTGACGCTGATTCTGTCTGATGTGTTGGGTGATGACCTCAGCGCCATTGCCTCAGGGCCGACAGTCCCGGACCCGACAACCTATCAAGAGGCGGTCACGATTTTGAAACGCCGTCGCATCTGGCGGGCGGTCCCTCAGCGAGTGCGCCTGCATCTCGAACGTGGATATCAGGGACTTGTGGATGAGACTCCAAAGCCTGGCTCCTCTCTGTTTCGTCGAGTCCATCATCATATCGTCGGGAACAACGAAGCGGCCGTTATGGCAGTGGCACAGGCAGCCGGCGAGTCAGGTCTGCGAACTTTCGTGAATAGGTCGGCCTTAACTGGAGAGGCGCGAGATGAAGGGCAGAGGTTCGGCGCCCTCGCGAAAAGCATAGTGCGATCAGGCAAACCGGTCAAGAGGCCCTGTTGTGTGGTAGCCGGCGGGGAAACCACTGTGACTGTCACTGGAAAGGGAACGGGCGGGAGGGCGCAAGAATTTGCTGCTGCAGCTGCGTTAGAAATCGCAGGCCTGGCCAAGGTGTGGGTAGTGGCGATCGGTACCGATGGCACAGACGGTCCGACTGACGCGGCAGGCGCCGTGATTGATGGCAATACCGTGGCGCGCGCACAGCCCCTTTCGGTGGACCTGAAGGGCGCGTTGAAGCATCACGACACCTATCCCGCGTTGAAGCGGCTCAATCAGCTCATCATGACTGGTCCCACCGGCACCAACGTGAATGACCTTTACCTCCTTCTTGTCCTCTAGGTAGTATCCACTTCATGGACCGTCCTCTCCTTCTTCCCTTGGCCGCCTGCACGCAACCATCCCTTGTCGGTGGGAAAGCCCTGGGCTTAGCTCGTCTGCTCGCAGGAGGATTTTCCGTTCCAGCCGGACTCTGCATCACGACGGAGGCCTATGAGCACGCGCTTCGGACGCAGGGATTTTCTCCAACGAAGGAGTGGCAGGCAGCTCTGCATTCCTCCGGATCTGAGCGCCAACGGATACTCTCCCGTTGCCACACCATCATTCGGGATTGCGCGATCGATGAGTTGACGGCTCAGATCATCGAACAGGTTCACCGGCTGGATCTGGCGCCGCATGGGCTGTGGGCGGTGCGGTCGTCGGCGACGAACGAGGATGGAGTTCATGCGAGTTTTGCCGGAGTCTACCGTACGCGCCTCGGCGTTTCGCTGGAGGAGATAGGTTCGGCAGTCAAGGATCTGTGGCTGTCGATCTGGGATGAGCGGGTTCTGAATTACCATGCAACATCGGGGTTGAACGAAACACCTCCCGCCATGGCAATCGTGATTCAACCGCTGCTAGAGGCGAGCGCCGCCGGCGTGGCCTATTCCGTCCATCCACTTACAGGCAGAGAGACCCAGGTGATGGTCAATGCGGTGGCGGGGCTCGCGGCAGCCCTCGTGGATGGGAGCGCGACGCCGGACCAGTATGTGGTTGAGATCGCAGAGAACGGTCAGCCCTCCCGGGTCAGTCAACGGACGATTGCCAGGCAAACTCAGGCCTTGAGGGTGACAGGCCAGGGTCTTTGTGAAGTGCCGCTATCGGACGAGGCGGTGGGTCGTGCCACGTTGTCGGACGATCAGCTGCTCGCCCTGGCCCGTGCGGCCAAGCAGATTGAAAAATCATTCGGCCATCCTGTGGATGTCGAATGGCTCTACGATGAGGGTGGCCTGTGGCTGCTTCAAGCACGGGCCATCTCCGGCCTAGCCGGGCCTAGACCACTGACCAATGACGATTGCGAATGGTCGCGCGCCAACTTCAAGGAGACGTTGCCGGAGTTGCCGAGCCCGCTCGGCCTGTCGTTTCTCGAGCAGTTCATGGAGCGATATATTGTTGCACCCTATCGGCGTATGGGATGCCAGATTCCGGAAGGGATCACGTCGGTCCGTACGTTCAAGGGACGTCCCTATATCAATATGACGTTGTTTTACTCTCTCATTGCACAACTGCGGGGAGATCCCTCTTTAATGACGGAGCAGATGGGAGGAGAAATCCTTGCAAAGGTGCCGGAGGTCCGCCCGCTTGGGTGGTTTGCGGTGGTCCGCGCCGGGGTTGCGATGATGGCCGAGATGAGAAAAGCTGTGCGTTGTGGACCGGCCTGGTTCGCGGAGATGAAAGCGATGGCTGCAGAACATCGCCCTGATTGTATTCGGACTCTCTCAGCCGAAGACATCGCTTCACGCCTCGATGCCCTGGCGCAATGGCTCGATGAACGGGAACTGACATTTGCCACCGCAGGAGGGGTTGCGCATTGCTTGCAGGCGTTAGGCGGTGTACTGCCCCGCTGGCTAGGCGGAGATTGGAGATCTCTGCTGAACGGGGCGCTCCAGGGTCAAGCGGTGGTGATCAGCGCGCAACAGATTGTCCGCCTGGCGGAAATGGCCGAGATGGTTCGGCGTGACCCGTCAGTGATGTCGCTGTTTACCGAAGAGGGGTGGAATCCGGTTGCGGCTTGTCGCAAGCTCGAAGGAACCGACGTGCTCCGTGCCTTTAACCGGTATCTCGACGACTATGGTCACCGAGGGGTCGGTGAGTCGGACCCCATGTCACCTCGGTTCGCAGACAAGCCCGAACTGTTGTTGTCGGTATTACGAACGCAGATTCTGGCTCCGACCAACGCCGCTCCGGCGGACATTCTTCAACGTCAAACAATGGTGCGAGAACGAGCGCTTGCAGAGATTCGCACGAGATTCGGATGGCGATTCCACCGGTGGGCCATCTTTTCCTGGTGGTATCGACGGCTCTGCCGGTTCTTTGCCCTGCGGGAAGCGAACCGGCATCATTTGATGTACTACTCGGCGGCAACACGAAGCCTTCTGCTTCGCTTGGGCGAGTGGCTGGTCGAACAGGGGCGGCTTTCGTCGCAGGAGGATGTTTTCTATCTTACGATCGAAGCGCGTGCCGACTTGCTAGCGGGAAGAGCGAGCGATTGGAAAGGGATGATTCAGGTTCGCAGAGCCGAGCGAGACCGCAACGCCACGGTCAGTGTTCCAGACACGATTCAGGATTGGCGCGAGATGGTCAGAGGTACGTACACATCGTCCGTTGTGGCTTCGGAGGGGATACTGCACGGTATTCCCATCAGTGGGGGGCAGGTCGTGGGGCCGGTTCGCTTCGTTCGATCGATGGAGGATTGGAGCCGAGTCTGCCGCGGAGACATTCTCGTGGTCTCGGTCATCGATCCAGGTATGGCGCCGTTGTTTGGCGTGGCAGCGGGGTTGGTCGCCGAGATGGGCGGGACATTGTCGCACGGAGCGATTATTGCTCGCGAGTACGGATTGCCGGCCGTTGCGAATGTGGCCGGCATTACTGCCAGGCTGAAGGAAGGCGATTGGATCAGCTTGGATGCAGAGCGAGGCGAGATCGTCGTTCATGGGCGAGAGGCATGGGGCCAGAGGCTAGGGGCAAAGACCTCCAGTCAATAGCATGGCTCTTCCCTCTAGCCACTAGCCTCGCGCCACTGGCCTGGCCCGTTGGCACGCTTTCGCGATTCGCCTTCATGAGTAATACGGGCTAGTCGTTTTGCGGTCTTGACCTTTCGCGAGTGGTTACGTAATCTTTAGCCGCGTGCTTGTCTCATTGCAACACCCAACAACTCTGTCGAATCTTAGCTGGCGGCACGATCTGGACGGTCACCCATGATTGATGGCACAGTCTTTGGTGCTGGTGTTCTCGTCGGATGTCTCCTCGGCGCGCTGATCGTCGGGTTCTGGATTGCCGCCCGCATACGCGCGAACGTACAGGCGCAACTGCTGACTGCCGGCGAACGGGCGCAGCGGGCAGAATCACTCGCAGACGAATTGCGCCGTCAGGCGTCACAGGATCGTCTCGATCTCGATCGAACGAGGCAGGATCTTTCAGAGGCCTCCCAAGCCCGTGCGGTAGCGGAGACCAAGGCGGCTGAGGCCGCGCTCCATCTCGACGAACAAAGGACTCTGTTGGGCCAGGCCAGACAGGAATTGGCCGAGACTTTCCAAGCTCTCTCCGGCGAAGCCCTCAAGCAGAACAACGAAGCCTTTCTCACCCTTGCCCGCAGTTCATTCGAAACGCTCCAAGCCGAGGCTAAGGGCGATCTCGCTCAGCGGCAACAGGCGATCGATAGTCTGGTCAAGCCCCTCCAAGACTCGCTGTCTCGATACGACGACCAGCTCCGCCAACTAGAGCAATCACGGCAAGCGGCTTATGGAGGTCTCGATCAGCATCTCAAGCTTTTGGCCGAGTCACAGCAGCGCCTGCAGTCGGAGACCGGCAACCTGGTGAAGGCGTTGCGCGCGCCGGCCATCCGTGGCCAATGGGGAGAGATCACGCTCAAGCGCGTGGCCGAGCTGGCCGGCATGGTGGCGCATTGCGATTTTTATGAGCAGGAGTCCATCACGGTCGATGGTGGACGGCTCCGTCCCGACATGGTGGTCCAGTTGCCTGGTGGGCGGCAGATCATCGTGGATGCGAAGACCGTATTGGCAGGCTATCTCGACGCGCACGAAGCGGGGACTGAGGAGCAGCGTCTTGAAGGGATGCGCCGTCATGCCGCACAAGTCCGGTCGCGCATGGATGAGCTGAGCCTGAAAGCCTATTGGAATCAATTCGCGCAGGCGCCTGAATTTGTCGTGCTCTTCTTACCGGGAGAACAGTTTCTTGGCGCGGCACTGGAGCATGACCCACGCCTCATAGAAGATGGATTCCTTCGAAGTGTGGTCCTTGCCACTCCCACGACGCTCATGGCGCTCTTACGCGCAGTCGCCTACGGATGGCGGCAAGAGCGATTGACTGAGCATGCCGAGGAGGCCGGGCGGTTGGGGAAGGATCTCTATGAACGGATGGCCGTGCTGACAGAGCATTTGAACGACGTTGGCCAGGCGCTCGGGAAGAGCGTCCTGTCATACAATAAGGCGGTCGGGTCGCTCGAAACGAGAATCCTGCCGGCGGCCCGTCGCTTCAAGGAGTTGGGTGTTTCGTCGGAAAAAGAGATTCCCATGTTGGATCCAGTGGAGCTGGTCTCGCGCAAATCTTTACCCTATGAGCCCTAAGTAAGGAGCCACGATGAGGGATGAACAGGCCATGGTGGAGGAATTTCACCGTAAATTCAGCATCGTGGCGCAATCAATTCCTACGGATCTGGATGAGGAAACGAAACGGCTGCGCGTTCGTCTAATCGACGAGGAGTTCGACGAATTGAAAGAGTCCATGGCCGGGGGTGACTTGGCGGCCGTGGCGAAGGAAATGGCCGATCTCTTGTATGTCGTTTATGGAACAGCGGTGTCCTATGGTATCGACATGGATCCCGTCTTTCGAGAAGTCCATCGGTCCAACATGAGCAAGGTCGGTGGCTATAAGCGTGAAGATGGGAAATGGGTGAAGCCGGCCACGTATTCGCCGGCGCGCATCGAACCGATTCTAGCGGAGCAGGGGTCTGTCCAAAGCGAGGCCCGTTCAGACTCATGAAGACAGTGCATTGTCAGACTTGTGGGAGCTCATTTGTCCGCGCGACTAATTGCGAGGGCGGGATCGAGCGCTTGTTGAGCCTCGTCAACCTGTTTCCGTTTCGATGCCAGTTGTGCACGAATCGTTTTCGTGTATTCTATTCCGGTGCGCGCCACAATACGGAAACGTCCGATCGGCGTCAGTATACACGCCTGACAGCCTCCATCGAGGCCCAGGTTCTCGACAGCAAGCAGCCGTCCGTGACCAATCGAATCACCGACATCTCAATGGATGGCTGTACCCTGCAGACGACCGGGCTCCAGAAGGGGGCCTTTATCGAATTGGTCTTGAAGCCGACGGTGGAAGATGAAACGATCCGTATTCAAAAGGCAATGGTCTGTTCCGTTCGCCCCTCATCGATCGGCATCCGCTTTCTGGATGTGCAACTGGAGCATCACCGTCGTCTGGCTCAGGTGGTTCTCGGGCTCTTAGTCGGTCAAGGCCTTGATCTCCCGGTCAACGCGTAGCGCGCTTTTCCCACGAAACTACTCAGGTAGATAGGCTGAAGGCTTTTAGGGGTTGGGCTTCTTGCCCAACGAGGATTCATTTTTGTTTGAACCCAAGATCGTCGAAACCACCTTCAGCCTTCAGCCTGAACCCCTGATTAGGCACCTTCCTGCCCGGCATCTTCACCAGCAGATTATCGATCAAGCGGACCGGTCCGAGCCGGATTGCGCCTAAGAGTACCGCACGAGCTGCGACGACGGGCAGAGGCTCCAGACTGTCCGGATCGCAGACGGCCAGGTACTCGACATGAATGGTGGGCTCCCGTTCGATAGTCTGTCGCATGATCCGTTCGATTGCAGCCACGTCGCTTTCCCCACCCTCGATCATCTGTCTGCCGGCTTGGAGCGATTGAAAAAGCAAGGGAGCCATCCGACGTTCGTCCGGGCTGAGATAGACATTACGCGAACTCATAGCCAACCCATCGCGCTCTCTGACGGTCGGACGTACCAGAATCGCCACGCCGAGATTGAGATCGTTCACAAGTTGCCGAACCAGCGCTGTCTGCTGGTAGTCTTTCTGGCCAAACAGGGCACGTTGTGGCTGTACCATGCCGAAGAGTTTCGTCACCACCGTGGCGACGCCGGCAAAATGATGAGGCCGGGCCGCCCCCTCCCATCGGCGCGCGAGCGCCGGCACCGTCACGGTCGTTTGGAAACCCTCAGGATACATGGCCTGGGATGTCGGTTCAAAACAGACATCCACCCCTTCCTCCCGGCAGAGCGCGCGATCCTTCGCGATGGGCCGCGGGTACTTCGTCAGGTCTTCGGTCGGCGCAAACTGCGTCGGATTCACGAAGATACTCACAACGAGCGCATCGCATTGTAATCGTGCGGCTCGAATGAGGGAACGATGGCCGTCATGCAGCGCGCCCATCGTGGGCACGAATCCGATGATCACCCCTTCCCGGCGTAATCCTTCGCTCCATGCAGTCATAGATCGTGGGGTGCGGATAATTTTCATGAGCCTGGAGGCGGGCTGCAAGCAGGGCGAGACCCGTAGCGGGTCGAGGGTTGGGGAAACAGGAGGCGAACCTCCGGCTGCTTCCCGGCTTCGGCGAGCAATTGGCTGATGGTGCGTTGGAGTAATGGATGGACGAACAGCGGATCGAGTTCGCTCAACGGCATTAGGACGAACCGGCGGCGGTGCATGCGAGGATGCGGCACCACGAGATCCGGTTCGTCGATGATCCGTTGGCCGTAGAACAAGATATCCAAATCGATGGTTCTGGGGCCTGATCGGTTCTCCTCATCCCGGCCGAGCGAGCACTCGATCTCACGGAGTATAGCCAAGAGGCTCTTCGGCGTGACATCCGTCTCAAGCTGTACGACCCCGTTCAAGAACCAGCCATCGCCAGGCTGGGCAAAATCGTTCACCGGCTCGGTTTCATAGAGCAACGACACCCCCGAGAGTTGGGAGTGCGGCAGCAGGCTCAACAACGTCACCGCACGGTCGCAGAAATCGACTCGATCGCTGACATTCGAACCGAATCCGATGAAGACAGTCTCCATAATATACCGTGAGGGGTTAGGCGTGAGGCGTTAGGTGATACAGTTAAGAAGACGGAGGTTCCGAGTCGATTCCCCTCACGCCTCACGAGTTTCAGAACCCCACCTTCTTAATCCGTTCCACCGCCTCCGCCAATCGCTCTTTCGACGTGCAGACGGTCATCCTGATATAGCCTTCGCCCGGCGCGCCGAAACCATTGCCTGGTGTCGTGACGATTCCGGCTTTCTCCAGCAAGTGAGCTGTGAACGAAGTGGAGGTGTACCCCTTCGGCACCGTGACCCAGATATAGAACGCCGCCGGAGGCGGATCGACCTCAAGCCCAAGCTGTTTGAGGCCTGGGACCAGAGTGTCGCGCCGCTCCTGATAGATCTTGCGCAAGCCGTCAGTCACAGAGTCATCCAGATTGAGCGCGGTGATGCCGGCTTCCTGAATGGCCTGGAAACAGCCAGAGTCGAGGTTGCTCTTCACCTTGCCCAGTCCTGCGAGAACCTGTGTGTTTCCGACGGCAAATCCGATGCGCCAGCCAGTCATGTTGTAGGTCTTCGAGAGCGAGTGGAACTCGATGCCTACATCTTTTGCGCCATCGACTTCCATGAAGCTCGCCGGGGGTTTGCCGTCGTAGAAAATCTCTGAATAGGCCGCGTCGTGGCAGACGATGATCTGGTTTTCCCCGGCAAAGTCCACAACGCGCTTGAAGTAGTCCTTGCTCATGATGACCGACGTCGGGTTGTTTGGGGAGTTCAGAAACATCAGCTTCGCTTTTTTCGCCACGTCCTTAGGGATGGCCTTCAAGTCCGGCAAGAAGCCATTCTGCTTCGTGAGCGGCATGAGGTGTGCGACGCCACCGGCGAAACTGGTTCCAACAGGATAGACCGGATAGCCGGGACTCGGGACGAGCACGATATCGCCCGGATCGACGAATGCGAGTGGAATATGTCCGATGCCTTCCTTCGAGCCGATGAGGGTGAGCACTTCATCGGCCGGGTTGAGTGTCACGTTGAACCGCCGCTTGTACCAGTCTGCAACGGCTTTTCTGAAGGACAGCATGCCCTCATACGAGGGATATTGATGGTGCTTGGGATCCTTGGCTGCTATCGCCAGGCTTTCAATGATCGGCGTCGGTGTCGGCAAATCCGGGTCACCGATGCCAAGATTGATGATGTCGATGCCCTTGGCAATCGCGGCCTGCTTCATCTTGTCGATGGCGGCAAACAGATAGGGAGGCAGGGTCTTGATTCGTGTGGCAACTTCTATCGGAAAACCAGGCATGTCCGATCTTCTCCTTTGTAAATTAATCGGTCGGATAGTCGTAACGTCATCAGGTCGTCAAGCCTTCAAGTCAGAAAGTCGTCAAGTCGTGAGAATTCCGGAAGACTTTCGACTTGATGACATTCGACTTTTGGACAAGGTGATTAAGACTACTTCAGGAGCAAGGAAGTAATCAACGCTGGGGAAAGAGAAGGTGGTCGATCAGACGATCGGCGACCTGATGGAGTTGCGGGAGATGAGGGAGGGCTGTCGCTTTTATCTGTTGTGCAGTCAAGCGCGCTTTCGTGAGGTCCGGCGCACATTCCTGGCACAATGAGTCGATTCCATTTTCTTCCATCTCCAAATGAAACAGCAGCCCGTAGGCGAGCGCGCCATAGCGGAAGGCTTGCAGGGGAGCGATGTCGGAGCCAGCTAAGGGCACAGAGTCTTTGGGGAGGTCGAACACCTCGCCATGCCACTCGAAGACCTCGAATGACTCGGGCAGCGTGCTGAACACAGGGTCTTGTTTCGCCTCAGCCGTCAGCCTGACTTGCGTCATGCCGATTTCCAGCGCCTTGCCAGAACGTATGGTGGCGCCCAACGATTTAGCCATGAACTGGCTGCCCAGGCACACGCCGATTACAGGCGTGCCCGCGTGGAGCGCTGACCGGATAAACGATGTCTCTTCCGCAATCCACGGATCAGGCTCGTTCACCGACATCGGCCCGCCCATCACGATCAACAGATCGCCCGCATCCTTCGGCAGTCCGTCTTGCGGAACGAGATAGCGCTCCAGGCTCACGCCGCGCTCAGTCAGCGCCGTCGCGAAGGCTCCTGGCCCTTCAAAGGGAACATGTTTCAGGCAGACAGCGCGCATCAGAAGATCTCGTGCAATGACGATGAACGATAACTATTTGTGCCGGGTAGTTCTTCTAGCCGGAAACATACACGGTCGTATGATTGACAGCAAGGTCTGTCTCGTGGGAGAGGGGCTAGCCCTTTGGTTTCCCGCTGCGCTACAATTCCCCTCATGCAACAATCCATCAAGTCGAAAGACGACCTCCGTTGGTTGCTGGGCCAAACCGGCGGGTTTCGCGGCGGCTACGTGACGGATGTGCAGGTGTCGAAGCGACGCCTGCTGGATGAGGCGTCGGGCCGTGAGGTGGCGGCGGGAACCACGGTCATGGTCGTGATTCGCTATCGTATTCGCCAGATGGCGCGCGTCGCGAAACTCACGATGACCGGTGTCACGGATTTCTCGATGTTTGAACAGGAGGGGGCCGATTGTTCGACGCTGGGGGTGATCCAAGCGGAGTTGACCGACGGGAGACTCCGCTTCTGGTTTGATCCGCAGGGAGAACTCTATGTGGTATGCGAAGAAGCGCAGCTGGAAGAAGTGGCAGCGCCGAGCCTTGAACCCTTGTCGCTAGAGCAGGTGGCGCAATGGACCTTTCAAAGTGAAATGCCTGACTGGCCGACGGTCACTTGGCTCTTGGCGGAGCTGGATGTGGCCGGAGTGCCTTGTACCTGGCGAGCTACCGCGTCATCATCCGGGCGGCATCCTTCCATCCAGTGGGAAGGAGATTTGCTTCCGGCGTCGATGCGGGAATCGAAGGGTGTCACAGGGGTTCACTGTATGTTGTATGGGCCGCTCGATGGGCCAGGGTTCGGCGTGGTGTTGCGGGTGCGTGGGGTACAGGATCGCCGGACCGGTCAGGTGCTCTCGCTCCTGGCGGACTTGATCGCCCAACGATTCTCCGGCCAGTGTCTGGTGGGCAATACGATCATTCCCGGCGGGGAATGGCAGAATTGGAAATCATTCGAGCAGCAGCGCGCGGCTGATAAAGCAACGGCGAGCGATATAGGCTGAAGAGATTGTTATTTAGTCTCTTTGGTTTGTCTTGTTTATTTGGTTGAATCGGGCCAGCTCGACGAACTAAACAAACCAAATGAACCAAGTAAGCAGGCTGTTCAAAAAGACTGTTCAGCGAGGCCGCAGCGAGTGAAGGGCCGAGGCGTACCCTTGGGGTACGTTGAGGGTCTGAACGATGCGAGAACGAAGCTGGCGGGCTTTTTCAACGGCCTGCTAGCCCAGCGCCTGTCCGCTGGCCTGTTCCGAGAGACGCGTGCCGTTGATATGTGCGTAGGCTGCGGAGCCGTTTCCGTTTTTCGCACCGTTGATGTGGGTCTTCCCGTTCCCGTTCTTTCCGTTCACACATTCCACCAAAGCCCAGAGCCGCATCGGATTCACATTCTGTTTCCGAGCGACGTGCAGGGGCGTTCCTTCCAGCACGGTCTGGAGGGCCAGGTCTGTGCGCCACCCTAAGTTCTTCGTGATGGGGGACAGCACTTTTTCGATAGCGGCGATGATTTTATTGTCGTTGGCGAAGTGATTCAGCATAATGATCCGTCCGCCTGGTCGGCAGACGCGGATCATTTCACTGACGACCTTGCGATAGTCGGGGACAGCGGTGACGACGTAGGCTGCGACAACTGTGTCGAAACTATCGTCTTTGAAATCCATTGCGCCGGCATCCATTCGGTGCAGTTGCACATGGTCCATTTGGTATTCTGCGGCTTTCTGCTTTGCTTGGTCCAGCATCCCTTCTGAGAAGTCGATCCCGACGATCCGACAATGGCGGGGGTACATCGGCAGGGCCAGCCCGGTCCCGACTCCCACTTCGAGAATTTCTTCGTCCGGCTGGACGTCCAGGTTGCGAATCACCGACTGGCGTCCTTCGTGAAACACCTTTCCGAAAATTCGATCGTAGATCTTGGCGTACGAGGTATAGACGCGCTCGACCTTCGCTAAATCCATATCACCTCCGACTCCACATTAAAGGCGACTTGCGCTCCTCGGCCAGCGAGGGATGAGCCGACTGCCGTAGCTACTTAGGGGTAAACTCTTTGTGCGGCGGAGCACCTGAATGGAGCGAGGAGACCCGCCTGACCAGCACCAAAGCTACAATAGCCAACTCGATGGGGCGAGTCAACAGATTATCTTAGGCCCATCCCTTGATTCATCTGCGTCCCTATGGGATAGGTACCGGCATGATTCTCGCTGGCTTTTTCGCGGGTGCCATGTGCCTCGGCCTCATTCTTGGAGACTGGTTCTACTTTATGCGTCTCACACCGGATGCCGGGCGGTATGGATGCGGAGTGGCCCGCACGCAGGATCGATTCACGCATACGACCATGATGCAGCTGGCCGACCGGTTCGATGCCGGCGGTTTCTTGACATTGCCGCATGGAACTGCCCGGTTGTCCCGGGATGTGAACCAGATTGTGATTCGCCAGAAATACCGGCTGTTCGTTATGGGCTTTCGAACCTTGTGGCCATTGAAAGGGCTGATCTCCCTGTCTCCTGAAGGCGATGCGCTGGCGGTGCTCTGCAGAAAACTCACTCCCTGGTCCTCGGCGCTTCTTACCGCGCTCTGGTTTGCCGTGGTGGCTGTCGGTACGGTGGGGGCGGTGATCTCCTTGTTCATCGAGGGAGAAATGACGGCGCCTGGTGGAACGGTGCTGGCGTTCGGGATTATCGGGTTGGGAGCTGTTTTTTTACTCTCAGGCGCCATTACGGTCGTATTTGCCTATCGGCTGGAGAATGCCCGGCTCATGATGCTGTATCAAGAACTCAGGGAGGCGATTGAGGGAACAAGACTGCCGTCTTGAAACAAGCCGGGTCTGTCTGGTCTGTTCGGTCTTTCTTGTCTGTCTGGTCGATCTGGTTAGTCTCATGCAACCAGACAGACCGAATAGACCAGATAGACCGAACAGACCAGACAGACCAATTCAGGAGAGATACAGACTCAAGAACAGATCATATTCGGCAGGAAGATTCAGGCTGGACCGGTTGCGGGCGAGACCGGCGATGATGCCTCGATGTTTCTTGCTGAGCCCGGACGATTCAAAGGCCTGGCGAAAATGCTGCCAGCGCGCTGTAGCATCGGTGGCCAGGCTCGCTCGTTCCAACGGCGGCAGAGCGTGGATCGAAGTCGTGAGGGAACGAATGGCCTTCTCCACGCTCTCATAGGGCGGCGCCAGCTTGAGCTGGGCATAGAACATTTCGAGGTGATGGCGAAATTCCTCTCGAAGCGCCAAGGTATGATCGGTTGGGGGAGCAGTCAGTTCAGACATAGTAATTAGAAGGATGATACGAGAAGCATCGCCGTTGTGACAACAGGCCTGGGCAAGCCTGGTTTGTCTGGTTGATCTGGTCTATTTGGTTTGGTTAGTTCATCGAGTTGGTCTGATTCAACCAAATAAACAAGACAAGCCAAACAAACCAAATAAACAAGACAGACCAGACCGACTGGATAGTCCAGATAGACCATAAAGAGGAGGTTTTTTTATGACGCGCATTCAGGGATATGTTATCGGACTCGTTGTCGTGCTCACCTTGGCCGGTTGTTCGTCCCACCGTCACCATGGGATGGGCGGCGAAGGGAAAGGGGAGGCCTACTGGCAGAAGGGTCAGCAGGACATGGCCGCCTTGATCGATCGGACAGTCAAGGATCAGGAGAAGGCCGGGCAGGTCAAATCGATCGTGAGCGAGATTGTCACGGAGTTGAAGGCTAGCCGCGAGCTGGAGCGCGCGGGGCATCGTCGGCTCTATGAGTTGAGCGCAAACTACGCGGCGACCCCGGAAGAGTTTACCAACGCCCTGGATGACGCAAACAATCGGCGAATGCAGTCGGCAACGAAGATTCTCTTGCTCCGTTTCAGGATGAAGGATCTCATGACGGCCGAGGAGTGGAAGACCTTGTCGGACCAGATGTTGGCCTACAGCAGTCGATATAAACCTAGCGAGGCGGCGCCGAAGTCAGGCTACTGAAAGGCTAAGGTCGAGGCTAAGGTTGAGCCGGCGCGGCCTTGAGCGGCAGGGGCGTCCAGGTTGCGCCGGAGTCGGTCGAGCGGTAGAGGCCGCTGCCATTCGTGCCGGCATAGAGGAGGCGCGGATCGCGCTGGCTCATCGCCAGGGCCCGAATATTCAGTGAGCCTAAACCGCTGTTGATGGCGGTCCAGGTCTGCCCGCTGTCAGGGCTTTTCCAGACTCCCCCCGTTCCACCGATATAGAGGGTTTTCGGCTGGGCCGGGTCGAGGAGGATACTGCTGACGAAGAGATCGGGGAGCGATTGCCCGATTCGCTCCCACTGTTCCCCGCGCGTCGCGGTACGGAAAAGGCCCTTCGTAGTTCCGGCATAGAGGATGTCCGGGTTGACCACATCGAAGACGATCATATTGACCCCCAGCGCCATCGCCCCCATTAGCTCCTGTTCGGGAATCAGGCCATTGTTGATTTTCTTCCATCCCATTGCCGCGTTGTCGGATCGGTAGACCCCTCCCGTCGTTCCTGCATAGAGAACCCGAGGATCGCGGGGATGAATGGCGATGGAGACCACGATGTGGACTTCCTTCATCCCCGCCATGCGTTCTTCCCATTCCCGCCCGCCGTCTTTGGTATAAAAGGCGCCGACGGTCGTGGCGGCGTAGATCTGGTCGTGGTCTGTCGGGTGGAAAACGAATTGATTGATGAAGGAGACGTGTTCTTTGAGTCCGACGTTGTGGGGAAGCCAATGTTGCCCGCCATCCGGGCTCTTGTAGACGGCATCGGCCATGGTGCCGGCATAGATCGTGGCGGGAAATTCAGGATCGATCGCGAGCGTCGTCACCCGCCTGGCGCTGAAACTCGGGAACCGCTCCCACAGCTGGCCCTCATCGCGCGATTTATAGACCGCATCGTTCGTCGCCACATAGAGAATGTTCGCGTTCGTCGGGTGCAGGGCAATCGAGACAATCGCCTCGCTCTCCTTTTGACAGCCGGCGCTGGTTAAGCAGAGGAATAGGGCGAGGGCGCACGCGAGTAACAGTGGCTGGATCTGGCGGGATCGAAGCATGTTCATGATGGATAGCCTGTACAGAGAAGATCGGCGAGAGACCTAATCACAGCGGTTGGAGGGGAGTCAAGGTCATGGTCTGGCGTGAGGCGTGGAGCGCGTGACTGATGTATTGTCGACGTAAGTTAGTCGTCTGGATCGGTTAAAATCGACAGTGGCTTCCATGTCTGAGTCTGGGCAATTGACAAGTCCATATGAGCGAGTGATATTCCAGGGAGAATGAGGGTCGCGTGAATCTATCATACGAAGATAAGGAAGCTCTGCGATACGCGAAGGCTCTCCTTGAGAATCCTGGCCTTGCTGCGAAGATCACGGGATTGATCGGCATGCCGATTGAGAAGGCCCTCCAGCTGCTTCCGGAGAAATGGGCACAGGTCGTCAATGAGGCGACAAGGAGGTCGCTGGAGACGGCACTACAGGCCGCATTGCTGACGCTTGACGACAAACCGCAGGCGAACTCTTGGGAGTTGCTGCACAAGCTTGCCGTGGTGGCGACCGGTGCTGGGGGAGGTGCCTTCGGATTGCTTGGTCTCCCATTTGAACTGCCCCTCTCCACCACGATCATGCTGCGCTCTATTGCAGATATCGCACGCAGTGAGGGTGAACATCTCCGGATGCCGGATGCCAAACTGGCCTGCCTTGAGGTCTTCGCTCTTGGCGGGCCCAGTAAGAGCGATGACGCGAGCGAATCTGCCTACTTCCTGATGCGTGCCGCTCTGGCGAAATCGGTTTCAGAGGCTGCGGGGTACATTGCCCAGAGAGGTTTGGTGGAGGAGGGCGCGCCAGCAATCGTCAGGCTCATCGCACAATTGGCTACGCGCTTCGGCGTGAATGTCTCCGAGAAGGTCGCCGCGCAAGCTGTCCCGGTGATCGGTGCTGCCGGAGGCGTCGTGATCAACGTCCTGTTCATCGACCATTTCCAGGAGATGGCACGGGGCCACTTCATTGTCAGAAGGTTAGAGCGCACATATGCCCCGCAGTTGGTGCGGGCGGAATATGAGCGGATGTAAGGGGTAACCTGGTTGGTCCCCCGTGCTCGCAGAACGCGCACGATAAAACTGTGCTCGTCCGATGCGCGCAGTTGGGGACCAACCCAGGCCACCCCTAAAAGAGGATAACGAGCGAGCTTGAGAGGGACCGTTGAGTAAGAAATGGTGTCGATCGACCAGGTGGTGCGGCGCACCGCCGGCATAGCAGCTTCCGGAAGCTGCTAAACTGCAGGGCGATAGGCGTTCAGTTGCCTTATAGTAAGGAAGTAAGATATTCTGAATTTCCGGAGGTACGGCCCATGTTAGCCAAGAAGACATCGAAGAACCAAGTGACGTTGCCGAAGAAGATTCTGAGCGAGATACCGGACACCGACTACTTCGATGTGTCCCTACGGGAAGGAAACGTGGTGCTCCGACCGGTCACTGTCGCAGAGCATGGGAGTCGGCTCGCGACCATCCGAAAGAAAATACGCGATCTGGGGATCAAGTCTTCTGACATCGGCCAGGCCATTCAGTGGGCCAGGGGGCAAGGGCGGCGGCGGCGGTGATCCGAGCTGTCCTGGACACCAACGTCCTCGTTTCGGCTCTACTGTTCACCGGTCCTCCCTCTCAGCTTGTTCCAGCTTGGCAAGGTGGTCGTCTCTGCCCAGTCGTCTCAGCCGAGATACTGGAAGAATATATTCGTGTGCTGGCCTATCCCAAATTCAAGCTTACGAGTTCGGAGATTGTCGGCCTCATTGAAGAAGATCTCCTCCCTTTTGTTGACACCGTTCGGGCAAAACCCATCTCGGTCCCAACACTGAGAGATCCAGACGACATGAAATTTCTTGCCTGTGCGATATCGGGAAGAGTGCCCTGGCTTGTCAGTGGGGACAATGACCTGCTTTCCCTCCACAAGGTTGATTCGGTCGAGATCGTTTCCGTGACGAACTTCCTCCACCACCTCAAACGTAAATCCTAGCTCCACCGCTCGCGCCTCACGAAATATGCTTCACTCGGAATGGCACCGAGCGCGGTCACATCGTGCTGGGGATTCGTTCCGCATAGCCGGTCAGTTCCATGTAGCCCTGTCCGTGAATGGGCTTTCCTTGTGCCGTGCCGGTGGTCTCGATGGCGCCCTCCCAATAGGTAATTTGGGTGCTGCGTTTGGGGGAGAGTTCTTGCTCTGCCATGCGGGGGACCAGTTCCAGCGAGAGTTGTTGCGAGGGAATGGTTAGGCGCCAACGCTGAGGGTAGCGGGCCTTGCTTGTAGGGCTGGTCCAGTAGCTCGTCGGTTCTAATGTGAAGTCTCCGAGCTCAAGATGGCGCCCATGGCCGTCTCGGTCGATCAACGTGCCGCTCGAGGCAGGGTGGGCCGATCCGTCAGCTCGGCGGAGCCGGTAGAGCATGAGTTCCCTCTGGTCGTCGAGTTGCAGACTGAACCAGTCCCATCCGACCAGATCTTTGTCGAGATCGGCGGACCCGAACTCATGGTCCATCCAACTTGTGCCGGTCACGTCGAACGATTCATTTCCGATCGTGAGTTTGCCGGTCGTGGCCAGTCTGGTGAAGGAATAGTAGTGAGAGGCCTGTCCGGCGACTGAGCCTTTGCGGCTGATTCCGGCTGTGCCATGCACGACCAGCGGTTTTCCCGACGAGACCGTGAATTGGATAGCTATGTCGCCCTCCGCTGCCTGGAGGGTTTGCGTGCCGGGAGCGGCCGATGGCGATTCGGCGCTCCACTGATCGATCCAGACATGGAGCCGATCCTGCGCCGCGCCGGCCTTACCCAGCCCAGCCCGGCTCATTTTGTCTGCATAGTGAAACCGGCCCTTACTGAGGTCGCTGATGGCAAAATGGGCCAGGTACAGGTGAGAGACGGCCCACTTCGACGGAAGGGTCTTCGTCTGTTCGCGCGGCATGCCACGGCGAAAGAAGGTGAGTTCATAGCCGAATGGCCGACCGTCTTTCGTTGTGACCTGGCCGGTGTAGTACCACCATTCGGTGCGAAACGCTTCATGCGCTCCGTGATCGCGCGGGAACGAATATCGATAGCCTTCCGTGGCGACTTGGAATTCTTGTGCTGTATCGGCTGCGAGTCCTGGCACGACGACCAGCAGACTACTCGCAAGGACTAAGAGGCACCGGAGATCGCGCAGTAATTTATGCATGTGCAACGGCCCGACCATGAAGCGGAGGAATCGTCGGGTGCGCTTATACCACGCTTCGCCAGGCGGCACAAATCTCCTGTATTGATAAGGGTTTTATTCAACTCGATGGGTGAAGGATGTCCATCTCTCGCCGTTGACAACTTTGTCGGCCATCAGCTATCGTGAACTATGCAGACCGATCACGAGCGAGATCAGCCGGGGCGCGAGCAGCCTCACAGTGCGACGCCGTTTCCCATTCCGACTCGAATTCCGGTGTTCCCGCTTCCGAATATCGCGCTATTCCCTAAGACCTATCTTCCTCTGCATATCTTTGAGCCGCGCTACCGCGCCATGGTTTCGGATGCGGCGATGAGCGGGCAGTGTATCGGCATGGCCCTGCTCAAGGATGGATGGGAAACGGACTATTATGGCCATCCGCCCGTGTTCTCCATGGGCTGTGTCGGTCGATTGGCCAGTGTGCAGTCCTTGGCCGATGGGCGATCCAACATCCTGCTGCAAGGACTGGAACGATTTGAGATTGAACGCGAGTGGTACGACCACGCCTATCGTGAGGCCACGATTTCGATTACTGTTCGGAGCACAGAGACGTCGCTGGATCCCACAGTCCGCCGACGCCTGTTCACCACTCTGGAGTCCTATCTCCGGTCCCGCGACGACGCGCCGACATGGCAGGAGTTTTTCCGGGAAGAAGTCAGCGACGAGATTTTCGTCAATACCCTATCCACCTATTTGGAGTGTACGCCCTTGGAAAAGCAGTTTCTGTTGGAAGCCGACAGTCTTCACCAACAAGCCCGCCGTCTCAGCGACCTCATCGAGTTCATGATGCACGATCAATCTGGCGCGAAGGGCTGGGGTTGATGGATCGCGCCATCGCAATCCAGGTGTCCCAGCTTACGAAGGCCTATGATAAGCATACGGCCGTCTCCGACCTGTCGTTTGAGGTCTATGCAGGCGAGATTTTTGGACTGCTGGGGCCGAACGGGGCGGGGAAAAGCACCACGCTCAGAACGCTCATCACGCTGCTGACGCCGACGTCCGGCACGGCCAGCGTCTTGGGCCACGATACGGTGCGCGAGGCGGATGTCGTCCGCCGACTCATCGGTTACGTGCCTCAAGAGCGGGCCATCGATCGCTTTCTCACCGGCCGGGAACACCTCGAACTCCTCGGCGCGCTGTACCACTTGTCCAAGGCCGAAGCTGCGAGACGCATCGCTGAGCTGCTGAAGCTCGTGGAATTGGAAGAGGCGGCCGATCGCGCGGCGAAAACCTACTCCGGGGGAATGAAGCGGAAGCTCGACATTGCCTGCGGTCTTCTCCCTGATCCCAAGATTTTATTCCTCGACGAGCCGACGCTGGGATTGGATGTGCAGAGCCGGCTCCGGATCTGGGACTACGTGAGGATGTTGAAGGCGCGCGGCATGACGATCGTGATGACGACGAATTATTTGGATGAGGCGGACCGGCTCTGCGATCGGCTGGCCATCATCGACAAGGGAAAGCTGATGGCACTCGGATCTCCGGCTGAGCTGAAGATCGGGCTGGGCGGCGATATCGTGTCGTTGACCTTGAAGGACCAGAGTAAGATCTCCACGTTGGTCACTGCGTTGACGAAACAACCGGCTATGCGAGCGGTCAAGGCGACGCCGACCGGCCTGGATATTCGGGTTGAGTCGCCCGAGAAGGCTCTGCCCGCAATCCTCGAGTCCGCCAATCAATTGGATTGCCAACTGGAATTTATCGAGTATCACAGGCCTCGGTTGGACGACGTATTCATCGCCCACACAGGGCGGTCTATGACCGAATCGGTCCAAGACATTCAGACAGTATAAGGAGAGACAGTGGCGGAGTATTGGCAAGAAATCAGTGCGCTGACGATGCGGTGGGTCAAGCGGCTCAGCCGTGAGAAGTTCAGTATGTTGTTCACGCTCGTGCAGCCGATGCTGTTCTGGCTGATCTTTTTCGGCAACCTGTTCCAGCGGGCCGCGGATATGCAAATAACGCAGGCCCCGGACTACATCAGCTTCCTGACGGCCGGCGTCGTCGTCATGACGGTGCTCAACAATGGGCTCGCCGGGGGAGTCGATCTGCTGTTCGACAAGGAGAACGGGTTTCTGGAACGGTTGATGACCACGCCGATCCATCGAAGCTCCGTGATCCTGAGCCGGTTTATTTTTGTCATGACGATTACCTCACTCCAAGTGCTCGTGATTCTCGGGGTGGCCTTTCTGTTCGGCGTCCAGCCGGCCACGGGGCTTCTTGGCATTGCGGCGATCTTGATGATCGGGATGCTCTTTGGCGTCGGTCTCACGGCGATTTCCATGGCGATGGCCTTTTCCGTGAAAAGTCACGGCGATTTCTTTTCGGTCCTGGGGTTTCTGTCGCTTCCGGCGATTTTCTTGAGTTCAGCCTTGGTGCCCTTGGCGGGGATGCCTGCCTGGATGGGGTTCCTGGCGCGCTTCAATCCCATGACCTGGGCAATCGACGCGGTGCGGCCTTTGATTCTGACAGGCTGGACCGAGGCGCTCCCCCATGTCGGGATGGTGGTGATCGTCATGGTGATTTTCGACGCCCTTTGTCTCTACGGGAGCGCCAAAGTGTTCCGTCGGGCGATGGGCTGATGAGCGGGCTGTCCGGGAATCCCACCATGCTGATAAACGAAAGCCAAATCCGAGCGCTGATCCGGCTGCTGGCCGATGAGGACGAGAAGATCGTCCAGACCATCAGCGGAAAACTCATCGACATCGGCCCCACTGCGGTTCCCCTGCTTCAGGAAGCGGAAATTGAACAGCCGGAAATGGCCGACCGCCTTGTGTCGATACTCGAGGAAATCCGCGGTGGGAATCTCGAGGATGAACTCACACAGCTGGCGGCGCTGCCGGACGGCTCGATGGATCTTGAACGCAGCGCTTTTCTGATCGCCCGTTATGCCTACCCCTCCCTGACGGTCGACTCGTATAGGCGACAGCTCGATGAGATGGCACAGGAAGTACAAGATCGGATCGGTCCCCGGGCGTCAGGGGAGGAAACGATCAAGACATTGAACCGCTACCTCTTCACGGAACAGGGCTTCAAAGGCAACACGAAGAACTATTATGAGTTGGAGAATAGTTATCTCAACTGTGTAATCGACCGGCGGACGGGTATTCCGATCAGCCTTTCGACGGTGTATCTCCTGGTGGGGAAGCGGCTGGGCCTTCCGGTTCATGGGATAGGAATGCCGGGGCACTTCTTAGTGAAGTACGAATCGGATCGTTACAAGGTGTTCGTCGATTGTTTTAACGGGGGGGCATTGCTGACCGAGAAAAACTGCCAGCGGTTTCTCACCGAAGCCGGCTATGGGTTCGACGAGAAATATCTACAAGAAAGCCCGGTGCGCGCCATTCTCTCCCGCATGATCAAGAACCTTTTAGCCATCTATGCCAAACTCGACGATCCCCTCAGAAAGGCCCGCCTCACGAAGTTTATCGAGATCCTGGGCTGCGACAACAAAGAAGGCGGACTGTAACCGGCGCGGACCAGTCTGTCTGGTCTATTCCGTCTATCTGGTCCACAAACCAGACAGACCGGACAGACCAAATGAACAAGACAGACAGGCTACCTTTTCAGCATCTTGCTAGAGTTTGATTGTGAGCAAGTCCCGCCCGACGATAATCTTTCCCCCGAACGGTTCCCCTGCCTGTTCCCGCACATTGTATCGGTCTGTAACTGGATAGAAGTGCGATAAGACGAGTTGGCCGATTCCAGCTTCTTTAGCCACCTGCCCACATTGACCGGCATGCAGATGAACCGGGTTCGGTCGACTTGCCGGGAAAGAGCAGTCCAGCACTGCGAGATCGGCGTCTCCACAGAGGCGCACGAGGCTGTCGCAGTATTGCGAGTCGCCGGAATAGGCCAGCGCCTTCCCTCCATACTCAATTCGATATCCCAGGCAATGGAGGTTCTCTGTGTGGGTCACCGTTCGGGGAATCACGGTTGTCTTTCCGATCATAAACGCCCGATCGGCGACTTCTTTGAAATGAACCGCAAACGGCGCCTGTGTAAAGCCTGGCATGGTAGTGAAGAGGGTCTGGAAGAACTTCTTCGTCCCGCGAGGGCCGATGACGGTCAGCGGCGGCCTTGTCCCTCCTTGATATTTCGTAAAGATCATCGCATCGAAGAAATAGGTGATGAAGTCTGAAAAGTGATCGGCGTGGTAATGGGAGAAAAGAATATGGGTGATCCGATGCCGGTTCACGCCGGTCTTTAGGAGATTCGCCAGTGTGCGAGGGCCAAAGTCCAATAGGATTGTATGGTCAGTGCGGACGAGGTAGCCAGAGGCTGCGCGCGTGGGATGTATGTTTGTGCCGGAGCCGAGAATTGTTAAACGCATAGATCAGATCACCTCAACCTATTGTTGAAAGCTATCCCGAAGGCGCAGGAGTAGCGCGCGCGTTTGGTTCACTTCTTCGGGGTTCAAGGCCCGTTCAAAGAATGGGCGAAGAAAGGCCAAGTGGGCTGCAAAAGTCTTGCGAAAGAGCGCATCGCCTTTCACGGTTAACGAGATCTTGGTGCAACGGCGATCTCCCTTCATCGCATCCCGCCGGATCAGACCTTTGGCGACGAGGCGATCGAGGACGCCGGTGAGCGTGCCTTTGGTGACGAGCGTTTGGGTAGAGAGTTCTGAGCAGGTCATGCCCTCCGTATCTCCTAGCGTGGCGATGACGTCGAACTGTGAGGGCGTCAGCCGAAGAGATTTGATATGGCGGGTGTCGATACGCCAAAAGGCAAGATAGGCCTCGACGAGCGGCCGCAACACTTTCAGATAGGGATCATCCTTCAGATGCGGTAACTCCATAGCGGAAGAGTAGTCCGTACTAGGACGAAGATTCAAGAGGGGGAGGGGATGGGGCCTGATGATCTTCTGTGCTCGCGCAACGCGCGGCCTGGGAAGGCCCTCGTTGGACGCGCGCAGTGGAAGATCAATCAGGCCCCATCCCTGAGAAAATAGCGAGCGAGCTTGGAGGGAGCATGAGAGGTCAGGCTAGACGGTCTCCTGTGCTCGTGCAACGCGCGGCCTCAGAAACCCCTCGTTGGACACGCGCAGTGGGAGACCATCTAGCCCGCCCTCCAAGTAGAAGGTGGAGCGCGCACGATCGGAATGTGCTCGCTCGACGTGCGCAGTTGGACCACTACGAGTGCCATTCCCAGAGAGGTACAGTAAACAAGCCTGGAGGGATGAGAAGGAGTGGCCAGGTGCCCTTCTTGCTCGCAGAACAGAGGAGGGGATGGAGCCTGATGATCTTCTGTGCTCGCGCAACGCGCGGCCTGAGAAGGCCCTCGTTGGACGCGCGCAGTGGAAGATCCGTCAGCCCCCATCCCTAGAGAGAAACGAGCAAGCTTGGAGGGAACATGTATATCGCTCGATGCGCGCAGTAAAAGACAACCTCGGCCGATCCCCTAGAGTGAGGCATAGCGAATTGGAAAAGCGTCGTTCCAAGACCTTCCGAAGGAACGCGCGCACTCCTGAGCCTCAACGCTTAGCAAGTACTGCTTGTCAGGCCGTGAGTAAATCAGTATCCTCCAAGGACGAGATACTTCTCAGGGAGCGTAAAATGGGTATCGCAGACTTGCTCAAATTCAAACGGCCGGAAATACTGCGCCTCGCGCAGGCACACGGAGCCCACAACGTGCGGATCTTTGGGTCTGTGGCAAGAGGGGAGGCGCGTCCGGAAAGCGATGTCGACTTCCTTGTTGAGATGGATAATGGGCGTAGCTTGCTGGATCTCATCGAACTCAGCCAAGACCTCGAAACATTACTACAGCGCAAAGTCGATATCCTCACCGATCAGGGCCTGAGTCCATACCTTGAGCAGCGAATCCATGCCGAAGCTGTCCCTCTATGAAGGACGACCGCATCTATCTCCTGCACGTTCGAGACGCCATTCAGCACATCATGAGCTATACAGCAACAGGAAAGGAGAGCTTCTTTTCCGACCGAAAGACCCAAGATGCGGTTGTGCGTAACCTCGAAATCATCGGGGAAGCAATCAAGCGCGTATCCGTCACGCTGAAAGAGGCTCACTCTGACATAGCGTGGAAGCCCATCGCCGGCATGAGAGATAAACTGATTCACGATTATTTTGGAGTCAATTTGCAACTGGTGTGGGATGTGGTCGAACGAGACTTGCCGGTTCTGAAACAAAAGATCGACCGCCTCCTCGAAGCCCTTGGCGAGAAAGCCTAGCCCGCCCTTTGCTCCTGTTCCACCCATTCGAATGGTTCTATTTCAGGTGCGTCCGCGTTGATTTTCCATGATAAAAACGGTATTTCTGTTCGCCCCGAGTCCTCTCGCACAGAACGGAAAAGAATATGAGCGTTCTGGTTCCTCGTGAAAGAATTGAGCAGGCAATTCTTCTGATCCGTGGTCATCGAGTCATGCTGGACTCGGACCTTGCAAAACTGTATGGAGTCACGACGTTCAATCTCAATAAAGCCGTAAAGAGGAATGCTGATCGGTTTCCCGATGACTTTATGTTTCGATTATCCGCACAAGAAGCAGCGGCTTTGACATTTCAAATTGGAATATCAAAACCCAGGGGGAGAGGAGGTCGCCGATACGCGCCCTACGTATTCACGGAACAAGGTGTCGCAATGCTGTCCAGTGCGTTGCGAAGCAAGCGTGCGATCCAAGTGAATATCGCATTATGCGAGCATTCGTGAAGCTGCGGGAACTGGTGGCGAGCTATAGGGGGTTGGCGACCAAGTTGGCACAACTCGAACGGAAGGTAGGTGGCCATGATGGACAGATTCAGTCCCTCTTTGACGCCATCCGCCAACTAATCGGACCGCCTCCATCGAAATCCCGCCGCATCGGGTTCAAGACTTGAGGGGAGCCCCTCGATCCTTGTCTCTCTTGTCTATTTGGTCTATCTGATCTGTCTGGTTTCTCTGGTGAGGTTCCCGATCTGGCCAACTAGACAGACCAACCCCCGTCTCGCCATCTGTGCACTCACGTCCCCCCAAGTCGGAGTGATTTCTCTTAGGGAAAAGGGTATTCTGCCGTCCATGCGCTCTGGGAGCGACTATGGAACCAACGGTCTATCATGCCCCAATGCTTCATGGGCAGCAGCATCGTGCCATAAGTCGAGAGATACGAGGAGCCATTTACCGTAAATCTTATCTGGCATCATTGCCAAAGGAATCGCCGCTGATCTCGAAATTGCCCTCTATGAAATCTGTCTGATTGCGAGTGATTTAGGTAAGGGGCGCGCAAGCCGGTGGCATCATGATTCTATGAAATTCTACGTCGGTGTAACAGACAACAAGTGGTTCGATTTTCTTGCCAGCCGCAAACCTGATGAGGTCAATTTCTGGCGGCCTGGTGGGTCTGGATCATTCCAGATAATCCCGCCTGGTGCGCCTTTTCTTTTCAAACTACATAGCCCGGATAATTTCATAGCGGGAGGTGGTTTCTTTGTCAGCCACTCTAATCTGCCGCTGTCACTAGCGTGGGAAGCGTTCGGCGAGAAGAATGGCGCTGCTTCTCTCGAAACGCTGCGGGCAATGATTGAGAAATTCAGATCGAACAAGCCACACGAGCACGACCCGACCATCGGATGTACTATTTTAGCTGATCCTTTCTTTCTTCAAAGGCGAGATTGGATTCCCGCTCCATCCAATTGGGCGCCGAGCATTGTCCAAGGGAAGAGTTATGAGAGCGAGGAGAGAATTGGGCGAGAAATATGGATGGAAGTCCAAGATCGGCTTGCCAGAATAGTTCCCAAGGAGCCTCCGCTTCGAGCAGGCGGCGCCTCCCCATCGGCCGAAGAGGTCGCAAGGTACGGTGCTGAATTCCTAACCAGGGCCAGACTTGGCCAAGGGGCCTTTCGAGTTCTTGTTACAGACGCGTACACGCGACGCTGCGCGATCACTGGCGAACGCACTCTCCCTGCACTTGAGGCCGCGCACATCCAACCGTTTGCAAAGTCGGGCCCAAACGTTACGACTAACGGCTTGCTGCTGCGCTCAGACCTTCACAAACTATTTGATTCTGGCTATTTGTCAGTCACGCCAGATCTTTCGGTAGAAGTAAGCAGAAAGATCAAAGAAGAATTTGAGAATGGGCGGGATTACTACGCGCTGCATGGCCGAAAGCTGGTCGTCGTGCCTGCAACGGAAAAGGATAGGCCTTCGTCAAAGTTTTTGGAATGGCATAACAGCAATACCTATCTTGCGTGAGTGAGGAGAAGGCGCCAATGGTAAACGAACGCGTCATGACAGCTCTACTGGAATTTCGACGCAAGCGAAACTGGGAACAGTTCCACAAGCCTAAAGAGCTGGCTACTGCCCTTGCCGTTGAGGCCAGTGAGTTGCAGGAAGTATTCCTGTGGAAAACAGAGGAAGAGATTGCACATTTGCTGAGCAGTCCTTCCCGAGAGAAGGTCTTGGATGAGATCGCCGACGTTACAATCCTTCTATCATACCTGTGCCACGACCTAAGCATTGATCTAAACGCAGCAGTCCTCTCGAAGATGAATAAGAACGAAGCCAAGTACCCTGTCGAAAAGTCCTACGGCAATGCAAGGAAGTACGACGAAAACTAATAAATGAGAAAGAAAATGTACCAGGGAAAAGAAAGCGAGGTCGGGAGTCTTTTCCCGCCGCACAGCCCACGTTTTCTCTATCTTCTCCCCTGAGGGCGGGCAGGCATCACCGATTCCTGCCACCCAGTTGCTCTTGACCGGCAACATCTGGGTCGGGTCTTGCCATCGGTCATTGACCGTTGGGAGAGGTAAAAGAAACCAGGCTACTTAATCGGAATCCTTTCCGCCAGTCGCGCCGTCTCACGCATCGTCCACATCAGAAATTCTGCTGCACCGCTTGGCACCCTATTCCCCCTGTGCTCACGCCCCGATGCAATTGCCGACGCGAATCGAGTACAGTGTGCGGATTATTTCTCGTTGTCTGATGCGTTGGAGGAGCTATGGCGGTATTTCGACGACCCGAGTTGGAAAAAGATAACCCGACCGCCCCGCAGATGTATGTTGGGCCCAGGAGGAGGCGCGCGCTGTTACGTGAAGCCTTGTTGTCGCCTGCCCCAAGGCAGGGGGACATGGCCGAGACGTTGCAGGCCTTGGCGGTAGCGGCGGAACGATTTGTGGCGCGCGTGCCGCCTTCGAAGAAGCTGCAAGAGGAACGGAGCGCATTGCTGGAGGCGATCATCCAGACGCAACGGCTCTTGTCGGGCGAGCCCCTTCCCTAAAGGGAACAACCACAGGGTTGTTGGAGACCGGCTGAGGGGAAAATTCGTGGGGGTCATTGCTTGAGCTTGCACTGCCGTCCACGAAGTCTTGAATTAGAACTCGAAGGTCTGGCAGTGTTTTACGATCGGCGAGGAGCGGTCCGGTCTTCTTCCAGGACTTGCAGGTCGGCCCAACGGAAACGTCTTCGTGGCCCTCCAGAAGTATCTCTATCAACCGCAGAGCCAGGCATGGCCATAACTCGGTAAAAGAAGAAGTGTAGTGACCGTGAGGCATTTCTAGTCGGCCGCCAAATAAAATGTCGCAAGCCGTCTTCCGACGCCGTCTCGACGACCTCTTTCAGCTCCTCCTCCGCGCCAATGGCGAATTCTAGTCGCTGTCGGGGTTGATTTAGTCGGTTCCGTTCACTAAATCACGTTGTTCACGATTCATGAACGTGCTATCTCGGGTGAACTCAATTCTTTACACGCATTCAGCGAGGCGGCTGGTGTGGCCTCCACTGCGCGCATCGAGCGACCACCGCTTTATCGTGGGGGCTCTGCGAGCACAGAGACCATGCCAGCTGCCTCGCCACTCCCCACCTGGCCCCTCCCTTCCACCCCTCCCATCCTGTTATGATGCCATCCCCATGAGCACTCGTTCTGAATCGGGCCAGACCAATCTGATTGCCATCGGGGTTGTCCTCGGTATCGTGATTGCCGGCGTCTGGGGGTGGAAGCGTCTATCGTTCGATACCCAGGACTATGTGATCGATCAAGCTATTCCCGTGGCGTTTGCGGGATTGGTGATTGCGGCGGGGCTGTTTCTGTTGATCCGGGCGATCAACCGCCGCAGGGCGCAACGGCGGGAACGCGCGAAGTTGTTGGTTGCGTTCGAACGGGCCACGATACAAGAGAAGAAGCTGGAGATCGCCTTTGCGGTGATGGAGGTGAATGAGTATCGAGCCGATGGGTTGGAGTCAGCGATACCAGGATTACGAGACCTCTTTGCGATGACGCTGCAGCGGGCATTGGGTGATGAGCGGCACCGGATTCGAGGCATGGCGGCCAGTTACCTTGGGGCTCTGAACGATAGAACCGTGATCCCTCTTCTACTGAAGGCGTTGGAGGACGAGCATGCCTATGTCCGTTCCAGTGCGGCGTTGGGATTGGGCCGTTTGCGCGCCGGTGAGGCGAAGGAGAAGCTGACGACTGTCATGAAGGAGGATTGGGATCAAACTGTCAGGAGCCGATCTAAGGAAGCGCTGGAGCGGATCAAGTAGTTATGGAATCGTTTCGAATAGGCGAAGCAGGCTGTAGGCTGAAGACCGAAGGCTGAAGTGTTCGAACTTTCGAATCCCGGCCTTCGGCCTTCAGCCTGCTGGGTGAGCCTGTTCGTTGACCCATTCAACGCAGGCGATTTCCGGTGTGCAATTCCACCGCAGCGGAAGAAACGACCATCCGAGCCCACGATTGACATAGAGCTGGCGGCCAGGCTTTCCGTGATGTCCATCGATCCGCCCATTGCATCCGGGCGGGAGCCAGAACGTCGGTACGCCCGGTATGCGCCACTGGCCTCCGTGACTGTGCCCGCAGAGGATCAGATCGACGGAGTGGTGGTCTTCCAGCTGGTCGAGGATGTTCGGCGCATGGGCCAGCAAGAGGACGTATCTGTCCTTTGCGCGAGGCGGGAGGCAGCGCAAGTCGGCCCGATGCAATGAGGGATCGTCGACGCCGACAATGGCGATCTCGCCGCCGTCTGTGGAAATGAAGGTAGTCTGATTGATCAAGAGGGTGATCTTGTGGCGATCGGCGAGTTCGCAATATCGATCGATCGGCACGCCGCTGTAATGGTCATGGTTGCCCAACGTAACGAAGACCGGCGCAATTGTGCGCAAGCCGGCGAGAAATCGAAATACATGGGGTAGACCCTCCGGCACGTTGAGCAGGTCGCCGGTGATAAAGATCCAGTCGGGTCGGAGCTCGCCGACGGTGGCGACGATGCGATCGTGCCGTGGCAGATAACGATCGAGATGCAGATCGCTCAGATGAACGGCTCGTCGACCGGCCAAAGGGTTGTGAGCGTAGCTGAGTTGTGAAATCTCGTGTCTGGAAAGTCCCACTTCCCAGTCGGGAACGAGACTAAAGAGCCGGTAGAGAGGTTCGCTCAGACAATATCCGATAAAGGAACGGGCTTGATCGGGCCAGGATTTCTCGTGCCTGGTCATCCCATCACCCGATCCAGCTCAACGCGATCGGATGGGGTTACGCGATAGCCTCGTGCATAGAGATCGCTCATGCCTTGCATTAAGGCGTCCATGTTGCGGCTGCGGTGCCAGTTGTCGAATTGTTCCGTGAGTGCCGTGACCTGCTTTGAGGGTGGTTCTCCATCATAGTACGAGAGGGAGAGGGAGCGGAGCAAATCTGTGATTTCTGTGGGATTGTAGATTGCATCGTCATTCCGGTCGGCAACCAAGGCGAATTCGTAGAAGGTCAGACTGACCGCAAGAATAGTCTGTGTCTTGGCAAAGTCATCGCGCGCACCGTCCATCCCGTTTGGATAGGCATGAAGGCAATCCATCTCGGACTGGGACGCAGGAATGGCATTCCAGCTGATTCCTTGTGCGGACGGAGGAGGGGCCTTTTTCTCTCTGTAAAACCACGAGACACAGCGGTTCGCTTGGGCAAAGGCCTGTTTGTCTGTATGGATCTGCCGGTCGATGTGCCGGGTGAACTGTTGAAAGACCGTGCTCTCTCTACCCAACGAGTCCCCAGGGAAGAGACCATATGTTAATACAGTGAGGAACATCCCTGCCGCTAACAGCGGTGTATCAGGCCGACCGCGTATCAGTGCATGATGCTTGGAACAGATATTTGGGTTGGAGGCTTGGCCAAAAACCATGGAGAAAGTATACCATGCACGTCGCTTGACCCCTATCGAGATTGACTGAGTGGCGAGGGCGATCACGTGCGAATGAAGAAGAGGTCTCTTGCACCATGACCATGCCTTATTTGACAGCGGCACTGCCAGGCATTGGCGGACAGATGCGGACTGTTCCGGAAGACTTCCAGGTCGAAGAACGTCCGCTCTATCTTCCTTGCGGAGAGGGTGAGCATCTCTACATTAAAATTAGAAAACGTCTGATCTCGACTCCGGATCTCGTCCTGCGACTGTCTTCGGTCTTGGGGATGAAAGCGCAAGCGATCGGAGTAGCAGGTCTCAAAGACGCCCGGGCTGTGACCACACAGATGATCTCACTTCTCGGCGTCCCGCCTGAACGGCTGGAACGGCTGAAATTGGACGAGCAGCTCTTGTCTGTGGAGGTGCTGGGCTGGCATCGTAATCGCTTGCGCCCTGGGCACCATGCAGGCAATCACTTTCGGTTGGTGATTCGGGATGTCGCCCCGCACGCTCGTGAGACGGTGCCCCTGGTCACGGACATATTGGTGCAACGAGGCGTGCCGAACTATTTCGGCCCGCAACGGCAAGGGCGGAGCGGACAGAATTACCAGACTGGTGCCGAACTCCTGGTGGACTCTGCTCGTCGAAACAGGCTGAGCCGGTCCAAGCGCATGTGGTACCTCAACGCCTATCAATCGCATTTCTTTAATGACATGTTGGCCCGACGCCTGGATCGACTCGATCGTATCCTGGTTGGAGACTGGGCTATGAAGATGGAGAACGGCGCCTGTTTTCTGGTTGAGGATGCCGCGGCGGAACAGCCACGGGCCGACCGGTTCGAAATCAGTCCCACCGGTATCTTGTTCGGATCACGCGCCTCATGGGCCAGCGGGGAACCGGGTGAAATCGAACGGGCTGTGGTTGTCGAGAGCGGGGCGACACCGGAGGGTCTTACCGAAGCCGCGAAGTCCTGCGGGTTTCGCGGTGAACGGCGCTCGTTCCGAATCCCCCTTGCCGATTTGGAGTGGGCTCTGGAAGGCACTGTGCTCACGCTTTCTTTTTCGCTCCCACCCGGCGCTTATGCGACCAGCGTACTTCGCGAACTCATGAAGACCGACTCGCAGGCTGCTGAAAATGTCCGCTAGCTTCGTTCTCGGGTCGTGAAAATCCTCAGCGTACCCAGAGGGTACGCCTCCGGTGTTCACTCGCCTGCGGCCTTGCTATCGGAGCATTTTGAGCAGCCTGCATAGCGTCGTTCTCGACTCGAACAAATCCTCAACGTAGCCGAGAGGCTACGCCTCCGGTTTCTTTTCGCCTGCGGCCTTGTTGGGCGGCCATTTTGAGCAGCTTGTACATGGTTGAGCGCTTTGCGAGTTCTTCACCGCCGGAGATCGGCAGCGATTGAATTGGGTGGTAGAATCTGTGCGGAGCCTATCCATAGAAGAGTGGGAGGTTGACGTATGTTACATGATCAAGAAACCGTCCTACTCCAAGGGCATATCATCGACTCGTTGATCCTGGCGAAGGTGCTGGACACGATTTTGATGATGGGAGGAACATTCGATCTTCAAGATATGCAGATTGGCAAGACCCGCGAGGAGCCGTCGCGGGCTAGAGTCATGGTACAGGCTTCCTCTGCGAAACTGCTCAGCGAGATTCTTCATGCCATTCAACCTCACGGTGCGTCAGTCGAGAATGAACGGGATTGCCGGCTGGCGGCGGCGCCGGCGGAGGGTATCTTTCCAGAGGAGTTCTACGCGACCACCCATTTACCCACCCAGGTGCGAGTGCGTGACCAGTGGGTGGAGGTGGAGGGAATCGAGATGGATCTGGGAATTCTCGTGTACCCGGTTCGTCTGACTGCGAGGACTGTTCCGATGGGAGAGGTGAAGCAGGGAGATCAGGTTGTGATCGGCCGTGAGGGTGTGCGGGTCATCCCGCTCCAACGGCCACGTAACCGCGACGTATTCAGCTTCATGGAATCGCAGGTCTCATCCGAACGTCCTCATGGGCGCGTCATCGGCGACATCGCCAAGCGTCTCGTGCAGTTGCGAATAGGATTCCGTGAGGGGAAAGCCGGCAACAAGGTGCTGCTTGCGGGAGGCCCGGCGATCGTTCACGCCGGTGGGCGCGAGGCTCTGGCATGGCTCATAGATGAAGAATTCATCCATGTCTTGTTCTGCGGGAATGCGCTGCCGGCTCATGATATGGAAGTCGATCTCTATGGCACGTCCCTCGGCTACGGGCATGCGGCTGGCCGCGTTGTGCCGCATGGGCATGAACACCATCTGCGAACCATTAATCGGATCAGGGCCATCGGCAGCTTCGAAGCAGCGGTCAAGTCAGGAGTCATCAAGACCGGAATTATGGCGGCCTGTGTCAGACGGGGTGTCCAGGTCGTCATGGCCGGTACGATTCGCGATGACGGCCCATTGCCTGGCGTGATTACGGATTCACTGGAAGCCCAGGCAGCCATGCGGGAGGCAATCCCCGGTATCGGAATGGCTTTGCTCGTCGCCTCGACGCTGCACGCGGTGGCGACGGGTAATTTGTTGCCTGCTACGATCCCATCCGTCTGCGTCGATGTCAATCCAGCTGTCCCGACGAAACTTGCAGATCGAGGAAGTTTTCAGGCTGTCGGGCTGGTCATGGACGCCGCGTCGTTCCTCCGCGAGCTGGCGCGTGAGCTCGCAGGATGCTCAACGATGCGTGAAAGGTAAAAGGTGAAACGTGAAATGTAAAGATTTCTCGGGAAGGCGGGCACTTGATAGTCCTACGTTTCACGTTTCACGTTTTACGTCTCACGGGTTGCCGGGGTGGAGGCCATGAGTCGCCTGCTCGTTTGCCCACCGGACTACTTCAAAATCGAATACGAGATTAACCCCTGGATGCGCCGTTCAAATGCCGTCAACTCGGATGAGGCCATCCGCCAGTGGCACCATCTTATGCAAGTGCTCGAACAGGATGTCGGCGCGATTCTGGAGCGGATGAAACCGGTGCCGGGACTGCCCGACCTGGTGTTCACAGCGAATGCCGGCATCGTCGCTGGAGGCAAAGCGGTGCCAAGCCGTTTCCGTTATGTCGAACGGCAGAAGGAAGAGGTCTACTTTGCGGACTGGTTTCGTGCGCAAGGGTACGAAGTCGTCACGCTGGATCCTGGCAGCTTCTTCGAGGGGGCCGGCGACCTCTTGGGATTTCCCGACATCTGGTTTGGAGGTTACCGACAACGATCGGATATTCGTGTCTACTCGACGCTCAGCGACTGGTTTCATCGAGAGATTATTCCCCTCGAACTGGTCGACAATCGGTTCTATCACCTCGATACCTGTTTGTGCCCCTTGAGCGGTGGTGATCTCCTGTATTTCCCTCCCGCTTTCGATCGCTATGGGCAGGAGGTTCTTGCTGAACGGATTGCCCCTGCCAGACGTCTCGTGCCGCCGGAAGCTGAGGCTCTCAGGTTTGCCTGTAATGCTGTCTGTGTCGGAAAACACCTCGTGTTGCCGGCAGGTTGTCCGGAAACAGCATTTCTGTTGGCCTCGCGCGGCTACCTTCCCCATCCAGTCCCGCTCGATGAATTCATGAAATCGGGCGGCTCGGCGAAGTGTCTGACGCTGGCCCTCGACTAAAGCGAATCATTGGCCGTCAGCCTGCCCAATCTCCTTATTTATTAAGCTATACACAAGTAAAGCCTCATGTGCTAATATGCACGCATGCGATGTAAGAAGACGTTCGATGCGCGGACGTTGTCCCATCAGGCCCTGGAGCAAGTGCGGCGGAGCGCCGTGCAGCGGGTTGAAGCGGGCGAAAGTCCCGAGTTCGTGGGAGCTGGCCTGGGGCTCAACCGGCGGACGATCTACCGATGGCTCGCGGCCTACCACACGGGCGGCGTGAACGCGTTGAAGGCCAAGCCCATCCCCGGCGCTCCGACCAAGCTGACTGGTGTGCAGATGGCCAGACTGGCGCGCATCGTACGCACGAAGACGCCCCAGCAATTACAGTTCGAATATGCCCTGTGGACGTTGACGATCATTCGGGAAGTGATCCGGCGTCAGTTTGGCGTGCGTCTATCGGAAGTCTCAGTGGGCCGCCTGATGGGGCGGCTGGGTTTCACCCCCCAGCGTCCCCTCTATCGCGCTTGGCAACAGGATCCGATCCTCGTGAAGCGGTGGCGAACGGAGGCCTATCCCGCGATTGTCGCGCAAGCCAAGCAGGAGGGAGCTGCCATCTTCTTCGCCGACGAATCGGGGGTGCGTTCCGATGCACCTGCCGGCACCACCTGGGGGCTCAAGGGCACGACCCCGGTGGTCAAGACCACGGGCGCTCGATTTGGGTTCAACATGATTTCGGCTGTCAACGCGAACGGGCAGTGTCGCTTCATGATCATTGAGCGCCGGGTGACCGCCGTGGTCTTCTGTGAGTTCCTGCGGCGACTGATCCACGGTATGACCCGCAAGATCGTCCTCATTGTGGATGGGCATCCCACACACAAGGCCAAGCGGGTGCAGCAGTTTGTCGCGGCGCAGGCCGGCCGGCTGGAGCTATACGTGCTGCCGCCCTATTCGCCCGACCTGAATCCCGACGAGTTGGCCTGGGCGCACGTGAAAGGGAAACTGGGCCGGGGCGCAGCCCGGACGAAGACGGAGTTGAAAGCCCGCGCCCATGGCATCCTGCGTAGCCTGCAACAGCGGCCACAGCGAGTCCGCAGTTTCTTTCACGCACCCTCATGCGCCTATGCGGCCGCATGAGGCTTTACTAACGACTGGCTTAGTAAGGCTCTGACAGATCTGATCCATGCTGTGCTCGCAGCGGCTCCGCTCACCTATGACGATTCCGCCACCAAGCCGGCCGCCAACCAAGAGGCTCGCTGGCATGACCAACCTCACGTTCCAAGCCGCATCCTGGCCCAGGCTGAAGGGTTTGGAATTTCGGACCTCAACCTTCAGTCTTCAGCCTATTCACCTGTCCCCCTAATCTCACGAGCCTCGCTCCTCGCGCTTCTCGAGCGCAATGTCACCGTTGTCCACCATCCATCGTGAATGCGATAAAAGTTCACTGGTCCCCACTCTAGGACAATAGGATAATCGCGTGCAGGATGCTCGAAAAGCCCGTCCATCAAGGCCGCAGGGAGTTCGGCGACCGAAGCGTACCCTTGCGGTACGTTGCAGGGAGACGAGCGACTGAGAACGATGCTGGCGGGCTTTTTCAGCTTCCTGCTCAGGGTTTTTGCCGGAAGAAGAAAGATCCATACAGCCCCGCGATGGCGATGGTGACGACCTCGATTGTCAGCAGCAGCCGGCTCACGATGGCATCCGCTGTGGGAGGCGAAAAGATGAAATGCAGGCCGAGGAATTCGGGAGCCTGTGATGGCGGAGTTTCCCAGGGTGGGAAGAGGATCGCGAGGGATAGCATTGCCACCATGCCATACAGCACTTCGATGTTGAGCTGTCCCGGTCCAGATGGCGCAGGTGGCGCAGGTGGCGTGGGGAGTTCAACTGGGTCTGCGTGCAGCCGCTGACCGCACTGCGAACAGTAGCGGCTAATCTCCGGGAGCTCACGTCGGCAAGAAGGACAGAGTTTCATAGATCGTTCCTAGGCTACACGGAAGTGCGTCGGTTTGCTAGCGCAGTGGAGTCTCTCATGTCGTGATGGATTGCAAGGACCGCCTCTCGTTCATTGACAGGTGAAAGAAGCGGTTCCTATAATCCGCCTGCTCTTGACTGGGTGCTTTGGTTTGTTTGGTTTTTTTCGTTCATTTGGTTGAACCGGACCAACCAGCTAAACCAGAAGAACCAAATCAACCAGATAAACAAACCAGAGCAACCAGACCAACCAGATGAACCAGTTTTAGCCTCCTGCTAGGATTCACTGCATGCAGACTATCAGCCGAATAGGAGTCATCGGGGCCGGTGCCTGGGGTACGGCCCTGGCGAAACATCTGGCGGAGAAAGGCCTTGAAACTCGGCTCTGGGCCTATGAGCGAGAGGTCGTAGCTGCGATCAATGGGAAACACGAGAATCCGGTCTTCCTCTCCGGTGTAGCGCTTCCCCCATCGCTCGTTGCGACCAGATCGTTGTCGGAACTTACCGAGCGGTGCGAAGGGCTGATTTTTGCGGTGCCGTCCCACGTGGCACGTCCTGTGCTGCGCGAGTTGGTCCAGTCCCTTTCCACCCCGACCCCGTTCGTCAGTGCGACGAAGGGGATTGAAGAAGATACATTGAATTTGATGACTCAGGTCATGACCGATGTGCTTCCGCCTGTTATGCACCGGGATCTCATGGTGTTGTCCGGTCCGAGCTTCGCGACTGAAGTCAGTGCAGGGAAGCCGGCGGTGCTCTGTTTAGCCGGGAGTGATGAGGAGCTGGTCAAGACATTCCAGACCGTGCTGATGACGCCGGCCTTTCGGGTATACGCCGATAACGATGTGCTGGGCGTCCAGCTCGGCGGCGCGCTCAAAAACGTGATGGCACTTGCAGCCGGCGTGGTGGATGGATTGGATCTTGGTCATAATGTGCGGGCTGCGTTGATTACGCGTGGAGTAACGGAAATGGTGCGGTTGGGCGTTGCGATGGGCGCTGATCCACGAACATTCTACGGATTGTCCGGCGTCGGCGACTTGGTATTGACCTGCACCGGAGCCCTGAGCCGGAACCACATGGTCGGCGTAGGACTGGGAAAGGGCGAGCGGCTGGAGACGATCCTTGGAAGCATGCAGGCCGTGGCCGA